>DYEN01000535.1 GCA_020725705.1 Anaerolinea sp. | reverse complement strand
CCCGGCCCGCCGCGCGGACCCTCGTAGCGGATCACGACCACCTCGCCCGGCCGGACCTCGCCGTTCAAGATGCCGTACGAGGCCGCCTCTTCGCTCTCGTACACGCGCGCGGGGCCGGTGTGACGGCGCAACGCCTCGGGAACCGCGCCGATCTTGATCACGGCGCCGTCCGGTGCCAGCGAGCCGAACAGCACAGCCAGCCCGCCGTGCGAGCTGTAGGGATCTTCGAGCGGGCGGATAACCTCGTAGTCGCGAATGGCAGCATCGGCGATGTTCTCGCCCAGGGTCCGCCCGGTCACCGTGGGGCGGTCCAGATGAAGCGTGTTGCCGTTACGTGCAATCTCGCGCAAGATGGCCGGCACCCCGCCGGCGCGATGCACATCTTCCATGTGCCAGTGCGAGGCAGGGCTGACCTTGCAGATGTGCGGCACGCGCGCTGCGACGTCGTTCAGCCGCTCCAGCGGATACTCGATCCCCGCTTCGTAGGCGAGGGCCAGCGTGTGCAGCACGGTGTTGGTGCTGCCACCCATCGCCATGTCCAGCGCGAAGGCGTCGTCGATGGCTTCCGCACTAACAATTCGGCGCGCCGTCAGGTCCATGTCGATCAGGGCCATGATCTGGCGCGCCGCTTGCTGCGCGAGGGCGATGCGCTCGGGGGTCTGGGCCAGGGCGGTTCCGTTATACGGCAGAGCCAGACCGAGCGCTTCCATCAGGCAGTTCATCGAATTTGCCGTGAACATGCCCGAGCACGACCCGCACGACGGGCAACCGTAGTCTTCCAGGGTCTTCAGCTCCGTCGCGTCGATCTTGCCCGCCTTGTAGGCGCCGACCCCTTCGAACACGCTGATCAGATCGACCGTGCGCCCGTCGGGCGTCTTGCCCGCCGGCATAGGGCCGCCGCTGACAAAGATGGTGGGGATATCCACGCGCATCGCCCCCATCAACATCCCCGGCACAATCTTGTCGCAGTTGGGGATGCAGATCATGCCGTCGAAGGCGTGCGCCATGATCATCGTCTCGACCGAATCGGCGATCAGCTCGCGGCTGGGCAGGGAATAGTTCATCCCCACGTGCCCCATCGCGATCCCGTCATCGACGCCGATCGTGTTGAACTCGAATGGCACACCGCCCGCTTCGCGTACGGCCTGCTTGACAATCTGCCCGAACTCCTGCAGGTGGACGTGCCCCGGGATAATGTCCACGTAGGAGTTGACGATAGCGATAAACGGTTTGCGCATATCCTCGTCTCGCACGCCGGTTGCTTTCAACAGGCTGCGGTGAGGAGCGCGTTCAAACCCTTTCTTGATCCGATCGGAGCGCATTCCAGGCCCTTCCTGATCAGTCTAGTTCCGCCGCGAAAACAACCGAGCCGCCCGGGTTGGAGCGGCTCGCTGGTGTTCTGCTTGTCCTGGTCGTCGCCTTTATCGCCTCTGGCGCCGCACGGGGACCACCGCCACTCCAACCCGTTGCCCCTCCTTCTCAAGAACGAGAAGGAGGCTGATAATGATGACGATAAGCGGAACCAGAAGGTCGGGCATGGCGATGTCCATCATACGGTCTCTCTCTGTGCGGCGCCCTGCCGCGCGCCTGATGTTACCCGGAACGAAAAGGGCCTCCCGCTTGTTGGGAGGCCCTTGTGTTTCCTCTGATTGACCCGGCTGCTATACCGCTGCCTCGGTCCTCCCAACGCCGAAAACCCCGCCAAGAATGACGAGGAGAACGACGATAAGGAGGACGACCAACCGAGATGCCACGTTCAGAATCGCTTTCCTGTGCAACCGCAGCAGCCACTGCCGCGCGGAACGTGTCGAACTTGCTCTAGACTGTATGCCAAGCCCCGTGCCGTGTCAAGCGGTTGGGGCAAAAACCGGTTTGGCGAATATGTACAAATTAGCAGCAAACAGCCCGTAGAGCGCGGGATAATGAACGGCGGCGCAGGCCGCTATGCGCGCCGGTCTCCGGCACAGTGCCCCTGCCCGGACTCATACACATCGCAAGCGATTTACCCACTGCGCCGCCCCGGCGAGGCGCGCTTTTATGCTGCGCTGGTTATCTATATAGAGAGGAAGCAACAACGCCATGCAGCCGATCAACAAGGTCGTTCTCGCATACAGCGGCGGACTCGACACGTCCATTATCGTGCCGTGGCTGCGCAACAACTACCACTGCGAGGTCATCTGCTTTTGTGCCGACCTCGGACAGGCCGAGGAGCTGGATGGGCTTGAGGAGAAGGCGCTCAAGACCGGCGCCAGCAAGCTGATCATTCGCGATCTGCAAGAGGAGTTTCTGACCGATTTCGTCTTCCCGACGTTGCAGGCAGGCGCGGTGTACGAACGCGTCTATCTGCTGGGCACGTCCTTCGCCCGGCCGCTGATCGCCAAGCACCTGGTCGAGATCGCAGAAGCCGAAGGTGCCGACGCCGTCGCGCATGGCTGCACCGGCAAGGGCAACGATCAGGTCCGCTTCGAACTGACCGTGATGGCGCTCAACCCGAAGCTGCAAGTCATCGCCCCGTGGCGCGAATGGGACATCCGCAGCCGCGAAGACGCGCTGGCCTATGCTGAGGAGTTCAACGTCCCGGTCACCTCAACCCTGAAGAGCATCTACAGCCGCGACCGCAACATCTTCCATATGAGCCACGAAGGCGGGCCACTCGAAAACCCGTGGAACGAGCCGGAAGAGTCGATGTACATCCTGACCCGCAGCCCGGAAACCGCGCCCGACGAGCCGACCTATATCGAGATCGACTTCGAGAAAGGTATCCCGGTCGCGATTGACGGCCAGCGGCTCGGCCCCGTCGAACTGCTCACCCGGCTCAACCGGTTGGGCGGCCTCAATGCGATCGGACGGGTAGATATGGTGGAGAACCGTCTGGTCGGGATGAAAAGCCGCGGCGTCTACGAGACCCCCGGCGGCACGATCCTGCGCGTGGCCCATCAGGCGCTCGAAAGCCTGTGCCTAGACAAGGCGACGATGCACTACAAAGACTTCATTTCCGTCAAATATGCGGAGCTGGTCTACAACGGCATGTGGTACACCCGCCTGCGCGAGGCCCTGGACGCCTTCGTTCAGGAAACGCAGCAGACCGTCACCGGAACCGTCCGCCTCAAGCTCTACAAGGGCAACGTGATTGTCGTCGGGCGCAAAAGCCCTTACAGCCTGTACCGCGAGGACTACGCCTCGTTCGGGCATATGGACATCTACGATCAGACGGACGCTGCCGGGTTCATTCGCCTGCTTGGCCTGCCCATGAAGGTCGATGCGCTACTCAGCATTGATGGGACCGGCGCGAGCCGCTATCGCCAGCCGGACTACACGCGCTTTAAGCGGGACTGAGAGGCTGGTCACCCGTGACACTGTGGGGCGGCGTCTTCTCTCAGCCAACGGATGATGCGGTCCGCCGGCTGAATGACAGCCTGCGCTTCGACTGGCGCCTCTACGACGCGGACATCACCGGCAGCCTCGCCTGGGCAGACGCCCTGTCGCAGGCCGGGGTGCTGACCCCCGCCGAGCGCGATCGGATTGCCGCCGGGTTGGAGCGCGTCCGCGCCGAGTTCATGGAAGGCACGTTCGCCGCCGCGCCGGGTGATGAGGACATTCACACCGCGGTCGAGCGCCGTCTGGCCGAGTTGATCGGGCCGGTGGCGGGCAAGCTGCACACCGGTCGCAGCCGCAACGATCAGGTGGCGACCGACCTGCTGCTGTGGCTGCTGAGCGCCCAGCGGCGCATCGTCGATCACGTGTGCGCGCTGGGCGCGGTCTTGCTGCGGCAGGCAGAGCGGCACCTCGACACGGCCATGCCGGGCTACACGCACTTCCAGCCGGCGCAGCCCATCACCGCCGCGCACTGGTGGCTGAACCACTTCTGGCCGCTGACGCGCGACGTCGAGCGGCTGGAACGGGCCGCCGATGCCTGGCGCGCCAGGTGCCCGTTGGGTTCAGGCGCGCTGGCAGGCACGCCCTACCCCATCGACCGCCAGGCGCTGGCCGAACGCCTGGGGTTCACCGCACCCAGCCACAACAGCCTGGACGCCGTAGCAGACCGCGACCACGCAGCCGAGTTCCTGTTCTGTCTGTCGCTGATCGGCGTGCATCTCAGCCGGCTGGCGGAAGATCTGATCGTCTTCGCCAACCCTAGCTTTGGCTTCATCCGGCTGGATGAGCGGTACAGCACCGGCAGCAGTCTGATGCCCCAGAAGCGCAATCCCGACCCCCTGGAGCTGGCGCGTGGAAAAAGTGCCCGCCTGATCGGCCACCTGGCCGGACTCCTGGTCGCACTCAAGGGACTGCCGAGCGGCTATAACAAGGACCTTCAGGAAGACAAAGAGCCGCTCTTCGACGCCGTCGATACGCTCGACGCCCTCTTTCCACCCGTGATCGGGCTGGTCAACACGCTGGTTCTCGTCCCGGAACGGATGCGAGCGGCTCTCGATCCGGCGATGCTGGCGACCGATCTTGCCGATTATTTTGTGACGCGGGGCGTTCCGTTTCGAGAGGCGCATGCGCTGGCGGGGCGCGCGGTGAAGCTGGCCGAAGCGCGCGGGGTATCACTGTCCGAACTGAGCGCCGAAGACTTGGCCACCATCTCGGATCAGACGGGTGACGATGTCGCCCGCGTCTTCGACTTCGATGCAGCCATCGCCCGGCGGGCAGCATTCGGCGGCGCGGGTGAGACCGAGGCCCAGCTTGCCCGCGCCCAGGCATGGCTCGCGCGCCGCAGGATTGCGGCGCCGGAGTGAGGCGGCGCCGGGTCCCTTGCCGGGGACTCCGGCGCGTGGCCATCCGGGCCGCGAGGTCGTTTGTCTTAACTTGACAACGCCCACGTCTCAAGATATAGTTTTTTCAGTGTTTATAGGCTTTCATAGAAAAGCATTAAGAGACCCACGAATAGTTATCATGAGGTGTTGTGGCGGGGCGTGTTGATGGGTGCCCCAACCCATGTATTCCGCCGCCTGCACCGTCGGATCGAAAGGAGACAACGCGGAGCCAAATACTCGTATAAATGTGTATCCCGAAGCTGTCACACTGATTCGGACCCCTTTGGTCAGAATTCACAACTCGCAGCCTGGTGTCCCGAATGCAACCGTCTATAGTACATCCGACCTCGATTGGCTGGATTTTCGTTTATGGATGAAGGAGAGAAACACCTCATGCGCAAGTGGTTTGCTCTCGTTGTTGTATTGGCTCTGCTGGTGCCACTGGCACCAGGAAATGTCTCGGTGTCAAGCCGTGTCTCCGCGCAAGGGAATACGTTTACGTTTGGGGAATTCGGCAACGCTGTGGCCCTCGACCCGGCCATCGTGACGGACGGCATCTCGTTCCGTGTTACCGTCCAGGGCTGCGAGGCGCTGCTCTTCTTTGAAGGCTCGACCACCAACCCGATTCCCGGCCTCGCGGAAAGCTGGACGGCCAGCGAAGATGGTACGGTCTGGACGTTCAAGCTGCGCGAAGGCGTCACCTTCCACGACGGCACGCCCTTCAACGCCGAAGCGGTGGTGTACAACTTCGAGCGCTGGCGCTTCACGGACCACCCCACGCACTTCCCGGAGCAGATCTTCGAGTACTATGCGTACATGTGGGGCGGCCTGGACGATGACTCGATCATCACCAGCGTCGAAGCCACTGGCGAATACGAGGTCACCTTTACCCTGTCCAGCCCCTACGGCTCCATGCTGAACACCCTCGCCATGCCGATGTTCGCGATCTCCAGCCCGGCGGCCATCGAGGCAGCCGGCCCCGCGTACGGCACCCCGGCGGTGGGCTATTCCTGCACCGGCCCGTACAAGTTCGTCGAGTGGGTGAGCGATGACCACATCACCCTGACCCGCAACGAAGACTACTGGGGCGAGATCCCCGGCAACGTTGACACCATCATCTTCCGCGTGATCCCGAACGCTGCGGCACGCTTTGCGGCCCTGCAGGCGGGCGAGATCGATGCTTTCGAGCAGCCCAACGTGGAAGACCTGCCGGCGATCGAGTCGGGCGAAAACACCTACATTCTGATGCGCGACCCGCTGAACGTGTTCTATCTCGCGTTCAACTACCGCATTCAGGAATTCCGGGACGTGCGGGTGCGGCGGGCGATCTCGATGGCGATTAACCGCCAGGAAATCGTCGATGCCTTCTACCCGCCCGGCGCCGTCGTGGCCAAGACGATGGTCCCGCCCTCGCTGTGGGGCTACAACCCGGACGTGCCCGCCGTCGAGTATGATCCCGAAGGCGCGCGCGCTTTGCTGGCCGAAGCGGGTTATCCGAATGGCTTCAGCGAAGTGACGCTTCTGGGCGTAGACGAGAACAACATGGTCACCGACGAAGTCGTCGATGTCATCCCGCTGACCCTCTACTACATGCCGGTGCAGCGTCCGTACAACCCGGACGGCCTGGGCATTGGCGAGGCGATGGCGAGCTACCTGTCTCAGATCGGGCTGAACGCAACCCTGAACCAGGTGGGCGACTGGTCGGCCTACCTCGATGCGCGCTCGCGCGGCGAGCTGCTCGGGCTGTACCAGCTTGGGTGGACCGGTGACAACGGTGACCCGGACAACTTCCTGGGGTACTTCTACACCAACCAGCCGAAACCCAGCGAAGGCTACTACTACAACCCTGAAGTCGACCAGTTGCTGCGGCAGGCGCGCACCATGACCGACCAGGCGGAGCGCGAGCCGATCTACCAGTTGGTGGAGCAGATGCAGCATGATGAAGTTGCCCGCCTGTACATCGCGCACTCCGGTGTGCCGCTGGCCTTCAGCAGCCGCGTCTCCGGATACGTGACGAACCCGCTGGCAACCGAACACTTCAAGTTCGTGTCGGTGAACTAAGCTCGTGCTGCGTCGCTAGGCTGCCTTCTGGCAACACATCGGGATGGGGCCGCCGGCAGACGGTTCCATCCCGGTTTCTTATCCGCTGCGGCCGTGCTGCCACAGCCTGAGTCTGCCAGAGCCAGCCGCACGACGACGCCAAGTTGTTTGCGCAGTAACGGATGGATCAATGGCAAAATACATAGCGCGTCGCATCATCGAGGCAATTCCCGTTATCTTCGGGGTGTCTGTACTTGTCTTTATGCTGCTTCACCTGATCCCAGGCGACCCGGTAACCGCGATCCTGGGCGAGCGCGCAACCCCCGAAAATGTCGAGGCGATGCGCGAGCGCCTCGGCCTCAACAAGCCGCTCTATGAGCAGTATATCATTTGGGTTGGCAACATCCTGCAGGGCGATCTGGGGAACACGGTACGCGGCAATATCCCGGTCGCCAACGAAATCGCGGCACGCTTCCCGGCAACCGTGGAGTTATCCCTCGCCGCGCTCTTCCTGTCGACCATTGTGGGCGTTCCGCTAGGGATTATCTCCGGGATCAAGCGCAACTCGTTCATTGACACGCTCACAATGTTTGGGGCGCTGTTCGGGGTTTCCATCCCGGTTTTCGTCCTGGGCTTGCTGCTGATCTTTCTCTTTGGCGTCGAGTTGGGCTGGTTGCCCTTTGTTGGCCGGCTGACCTCAGGCATCAGCATCGAGCGTCGGACCGGCCTGCACCTGATCGACGCGATTCTGAGCGGCAACCCGCGCGGTTTCAAAGATGCCCTGGAGCACTTGATCCTGCCGACCGTCACCCTGGCGACCGTGTCGCTGGCGATTATCGCGCGCATCACCCGCTCGGCCATGCTCGAAGTGCTAAACCAGGACTACATCCGGACCGCCCGCGCCAAAGGGCTGAAGGGGCGGCAGGTGATTATGACCCACGCCTTCCGGAACGCTCTGCTGCCGGTCGTGACCATTATCGGGCTGTCGCTTGGTCGACTGTTGTCGGGGGCGGTGCTCACCGAGACGATCTTCGCCTGGCCCGGCGTTGGGAAATGGCTGTTCGACTCGATCATCGCGCGCGATTATCCGATCGTACAGTCCATGACCCTCTTGATCGCGCTCGTGTTCATTGTGATTAACCTGGCCGTCGACCTGCTGTACGCTGTGATCGACCCGCGCATAAGGTATTGACCATGGAAGAAACCAAGCCTCTTACCCTCACCGAAGCGCCTTCATCGCCTCGCGCGGTGTTGTTCGTCCGACAGGACATTCTCTATGACTTCCTGAAACGGCTTTGGGCCAGCCCCAGCGCGCGAGTCGGCGGGGTTATCGTGCTGCTCACGCTGGGGATTGCGCTTGGCGTCACGGCCTTCGATAACTACGACGCAACCCGCGACAGCAGCCTGCCGGACCGCTACGCCGAACCCGACTGCGTGATCGGCTATGTGCGTGCCCGGCTCAGCAGTTCCGAGGCTGCCATCCCCTTCAGCGAAATGACATGCAAGCACCCCTTCGGCGCCGACAAGATCGGGCGCGACATCATGCGCCGGGTTGGGCACGGGATGTCCGTCTCGCTGCGAGCGGGTCTGATCGCTGTGGCGCTGTCGCTCTCAGTGGGTACCGTTGTGGGATTGGTCGGCGGCTATATGAGCGGGTGGATCGACAGCGTCCTGATGCGGACAATGGACGTTATTCTGGCGTTTCCATCGCTGCTGCTGGCCGTCGCGATTGTGACCGTCGCCGGGCCGAGCCTGCGCAACGGTATGATCGCGGTCGCCATTACGCAAATACCTGTCTTTGCGCGCCTGGCGCGCTCGATGGCGATCTCGATTCGCAATACCGAGTACGTCATGGCCGCACAGAGCGTTGGCGCCGGGCACGGCGGGATCCTGTGGCGGCACGTACTGCCAAACAGCCTCGCCCCGCTGATCGTCCAGACGACGCTAGGCCTGGGCACGGCCGTCGTCGAGACGGCGGCGCTCGGTTTTCTCGGCCTGGGCCAGCAGCCCCCCTTCCCCGAGCTGGGCAAGATGCTCGCCGAAAGCCAGCAATCCCTGGCTTCCGGCAAATGGTGGGTGATGGTCTTCCCCGGCGCGACGATCATCATGATCGTGCTCGGCTTCAACCTGTTGGGCGACGGCCTGCGCGACGTCCTCGACCCTCGCCTCAAAAAATAGCCGCCTGGACAACAAGTACGCTCCCCAGGAAAACACAGCGCCTCGCGGAGATGCGATCCGGCGAGGCGCTGCTCGTTGGTGTTACGTGTTGGGGCGCGGTGTGGCTACCCGGCGGTCACTTCGGGGATAGCCCAGAACGTCACCCGGTTGTCGGCGCCCACCGCCGCCAGGATCAGGCCGTCCGGGCTGAGACTCAGCGCCTGGATCGCCACGTCGTGGGCATCGATGCTGAACACCTGCGTCTCGGTCGCCAGGTCCCAGAACTCGATCGCCCCCTCGTTGTTGCCCACGATCAGCAGCGCGCCGTCCGGCGTAAAGGTCACGGCCGTCGCCACCGTGCCAGTTTCGAGCAGCCGGGGTGGGTTCTGAAGCTGCGCGACGTCATATAGCCAGACGCCACCCAGCACCGTGTTCGAGTTGCCAACGGCCAGCGTTGTACCGTCCGGCGACCAGGCAACCGCGCCTTGCAGATTGCTCTCGATGCGCGAGACCTGCACCAGACGGGTGATGTTCTCCGCAATAAGCTGCGCCAGCCCGGCACGCGCCGGCAGCGGCTGCGGAATCGGCTCAATATAGTACAGCCCCTGCTCACCCTGCGCGATCCAGCCCGTCAGATCACCGGCCTGGATCTGCCACCAGTACAGGCCATCTGGGCCGCACGTCGGGCCACCGATCACGGTGAACGTCTCACCCGGCTGGAGCTGCCCGACCTCAGACGCGCTGATGTCTGCCCCGGCGCGGACGTTGCTCGGCAGGCCCACCGTCACGCGCGCCACCTCGCCGGACGTCAGCCGCAGTTCAAGCCCTTCAGGGCATGCGGCCAGTGGCGGCTCCGCGGGCGGCTCGACCGGAGTCGGGGCCGTGGGGGTGGGCACCGTCGGGATCGGGGTGCCGGTTGACACAGACGTGCAAAGAATGAGTATGTTGCCGTCTTCGGACACCCGATAATCGTACGTCTGGCCTTGATACACCAACAGGAACTGGTAACCGGATGTCATCACCTGGCTGTATACCTGGTCAGGCTGCGGACAGCCCAGGCTGGTGTTCGGGTACAGCGTTTGAGTCCATTGCCAGCCGGTCAGGTCGTTCAGGGTTACGGTTGTGCCCACGCGCTGGCTCAGATCTTGCAGCGCGATCTGGATCTGCGAAGGGGGTGCCTGGGCGGAGACTGCGCGGGCACCCAGGGCCAGAGCGGCAATCAGCACAAGCATCGACAGCCACTTAGCGATGTTCATCGTTTCCTCTCCGAAATATCTCAACACAGCCCCCAAAAGGAAATACAACGCGGTCCAGGACTTTCCTCAGACCGCGTTGGCGTGTGCGACGGATAGCCTGGGCACGCCGCCTAATCGCCCGTGTAGTCCGGCAGACGCTCCAGCAACGTTTTCGTGACGCTCAGATACACCGCATCATCGGTGGCGTCTACGACCCAGTTAGCGGGAACCAGCTTGTAGTTCTTAAACAGCAGACCGCGCGAAATCAGAAAGTGCGTGATTGCGTCGGTCCGCGAGTCGGTGAAAACACGCTCGATGTTGCCGACATGCTCGTCATCTGCGCTGTAGATCTTGGCGCCCGGCTTAAGCGCTGCCGCACCTTCCGGGACATTGCGCTCTACCTCGACGACCGTCGCCGGATAATACGGCATGCCCAGATAGCCCGCATCCCCGGCCACCAATGGCGGGTACCAGTACAACGGGCGAGCCGGGCGCGGCGCGGCGGGATCGCGCTCCAGGTCCGCCGCGCGAGCCTCTTCGATGGGAATGGTGTACCGCTCCTCGAAGATCGGCCAGCTCTCCAGATCCTCTTCGACGCGCGGGTCGAGCACGACGCGCTCGCCATCCGCGCTTTGGACCACCTGGATCGGCAGAACCCGGCTTTCGGTGAACAGAAAGCCCTTCTCCACGACGATATGTGTCACTTCACGTGTCCGCGGGTCGATGACCACCCGCTCGATCTCGCCTACTTTCTCACCACCGGCCGTTACGACGTCCGTTCCCTCACGAAATTCCATCACGACCTCCTTGGCGCCACACTCGGCGCGCATCTATAGCCAGGATAGCGGATAGCGTGTGAGGAAACATGAGGTAGCTAGGGGAATCCGGTATAGGTCAGGTGGAGATCGGCGGGCTGGGTCACGTGGCCTAGCGATCACGGCATGCGGAGACCGGGCGCGAGGATACCAAAGCCGGTCAGCGGCCGACGACGATCAGAGCGTCCTCACGCCGCTCGACCCGGCCAACCATCCACCAGGTCGCCCCGCGCGCCCGCATCACCTGTTCAAAGACCGTCACCCGATCCGGTGCCAGCGCCAGCAGCAGCCCTCCGCTGGTTTGCGCGTCGAAGAGCAGCATCTGTTCAGCATCCTCGATCGTGGCGTCGAAGCGCACGCCCCCGGCAAAAGCTTCGGCGTTGGCAGTGGAGCCGCCGGGAAAAATCCATTGCCGGGCATAGTCGCGCGCGCCGTCAAGCAGCGGGACGCGCTCGAAATCAATGTGCAGGGTCACACCGCTGGCCCGCGCCAGTTCGCTGGCATGGCCCAGAAATCCGAAGCCGGTGATGTCGGTGGCGGCGCGGGCGCCCGCCTCGACGGCAGCCTCGGCGGCAGCGCGATTGAGCTGCGCCATCCAGTCGATCGCCGCGCTGATATCGCCAGGCCGCGCTTTGTCGTTCTTAGCCGCCGTCGTGATGCAGCCGGTGCCCAGGGGTTTAGTCAGCACCAACACATCACCCGGCACGGCGCCGGCCTTGGTCATCAAGCGATCGGGATGCGTAAAACCGACCACAGCCAGGCCAACCTTTGGCTCTTGATCCTGGATGGTGTGTCCACCGGCGATCACGGCGCCGGCCTCGCGCACTTTCTCCGCCATCCCGCGCATAATCTCCGAGGACAGAGTGAGTGGCAGCGTAGGCGGTAGCGCCACAATGTTCAGCGCCAGAACCGGCCGCGCGCCCATGGCATACACATCGCTCAGCGAGTTGGCTGCCGCGATGGCTCCGTAGCTGTACGCATCGTCCACGATCGGAGTAAAGAAGTCCGTCGTGACGACCAGCACCCGCTCGGTATCCAGCCGGTAGACGGCGGCGTCATCGGGCGCGCCAAGGCCGACCAGCAAATCCGGGTCGTCGGCCTGGTCAAAAACTGCCTGGATGGGGCGCAGGACCTGCGCCAGGGCCGCCGGGGCCAGCTTCGATGCTCAGCCGGCGCAGGCGGATAGCGCGGTCAGCCGGATAATCTCGTCACGTGTCATCGCACACCGAACCTCAAGACAAGCCGGGGCAAGTATGCCCAATCCTGCAGCACGCCGCAATGTCCCAATCCCACCGCGCGGATTTGACGGATTTCTTACGCATTATTGATCGACTTCTGAGCTTGCGTTGATGTTATTCTTACGTAATTGTCCGATCATTATGGGCGGATACGGTCAGTAGCCAAGGGTGCGGTGTGGTCACCACCACACCGGATTACGGAGCAAGTGGGAGGTGGAAATATGCCTAGCCTGATTCGTTGGAATCCGCGTAATGAAGTTGAAGTGATGGATCCGTTCAACACGATCGAGCAGATGATCGACGAGATGTGGCGCTCGTGGCCCTTCCGCACCACCCGCGAGACCGGCGCGTTCCTGCGTCCTGCGATGGACGTGATTGAGAACGACAAGGAGCTGGTCCTGCGCGTGGACCTGCCGGGCCTGAAGCCGGAAGATGTCAACGTCTCGGTCGAAGATCATACGCTGACGATCAGCGGCCGGTTTGGCGACACGATCGAGCGGGAAGGCGAGCGGTATCACTATCGTGAGCGCCGCACGGGCCAGTTCGAGCGCAGCGTCCGCCTGCCCAACACCGTCGATCCGGAGAAGGCCGAGGCCAATTTCGAGAACGGCGTGCTGAGCATCACCTTCGAAAAGCTGCCGCAGGCCCAGCCGAAGCAGATTACCATCAAGGCGTCGAAGAAATAATCCTTCCGACGCCGGATGCGCAAAATCGCCGGGCAACACACCAGCCCGGCGATTTCTTTTTTTCGATTCGCACAATCAACCGCTATCTCGCGGACGCCTTGCCTCACGAGGCGCGAGCCTGTTCGTCGCGCGCTGGACCCGGCGCCGGCATCAGGCGTTCGGCCTCAGCCAGATCGTCAACCAATTGCGGCACGTTGTTGTGATAAATCCGCATCGTCTCCGTCAGAGACGCAACCTGCCAGCGGTACAACGATTGGGTTGTCTTGTCTCGCTCTGGCCTGTTCAGACGAATCAGATCGCTGTAGGCGGCTTCGGGCGTGCAGTATGGCCCCGCGACGGCTTGCCAGCGCGCGCCCCGCGTGTTGGGTCTGCGCAGGATGAACCACTGCGGCTTGTTGCGCATCGCTGCTTTCCACATCCGCCACTGCGCCGGTGTCATCCGGCGAAATGTGAGCGTTCGGGCAAAGTCTTTGAGGGATTCATGCTGTTCCATCATCACGGCGTCTCCATACACTCACGATGCCATCTCAGCCGATCGCGATTCACACATATCGAGAGGCTTGCTCGCCATGCCAAGCGGAAACGAAACGCCCGCTGTGTGGCGCGGGGTAAGGTGTGCCGGTTCAGGAACTTAGGTTTTGCACGTAAATATTATAACGGGATTTCGCTGAAATTCTTCAGATTTAGGACCAGCGCACTATCCTTTTAGGCTTAGGGTGCTGTCTGCACTCTGAGCATCATGCTAACGAAGGCGATACGTTAGCAGACCGTTCACCACCCGTGTTGTGCCAAGCTCAAGAGCGTGCGATAATTTTGAGCGTAGGCGCCGTTCAGCGGCGCGCTTCATGGACTGGTCGACACGCAAATCACAACTTGACAATCGGGTGATTCGACGCGCGCCCCATCCCAGGGGCCATAGGAAGCCAGGGTCCGCGCAGGGGGCTCCGGTCTTCGCACAGGAGGCAGGTCCATGCGGAAATTCGTCATACTTACGCTTGTCCTTAGTCTTTCGCTTCTTTCGCTCCCGACCGCCGGAGCAGCGCCGCCCTCTCAAGCCGGAAGTGCACCCGCGATTCTCTCGTTCTCGACACCGCTCACCAGTGTGGATCGCAACGCGCTGGCGCAGCGCACCGCGCGCGTGCCTGTCTCGTGGGATACGGTCAACCGTCCCTTCATTGCCAATCTGGTCTTCGATCAGGTGCTGCCGGATGGCTCGGCGATCAATGTGGAACTCCCCCGCCCCTTGCCCTGGGTCGCATCGACCGGGCAGGGTATGGCCGCCCCCATTCTTCCCGATGGACAGGCGACCAACATCGTGCTGCGGATGCGGATGATCAACATGCTGACGCGCGAGGTCTATGCCGAAAAGACCATCACGCTGCCCATTGGGACCGGCGGCGGGATAGCGCCCAACATCGGCGATCGCGCCACCATCACGAGCTTCGCGACGACGGCGAGCGCCGTGCCGCGCGCCCAGCTCCAGGCCCAGACAGCACGTGTGCCGGTCTCGTGGTCGGTTGCCAACCGGCCCCCGACCTCGAACCTGTACTTTGAGCAGGTGATGCCGGATGGCAGCGCGATCAACGTCGAGCTACCGCGCGAGAACCCTTGGGTCAACTCGTCAGGAGTGGGCGTCGCAGCACCAAGACTGCCCGGCGGCTCGGCCACGTCGGTGCTGCTGCGCGTGCGGCTGATCGATCTGCTCGACGGCCGGATCTACGACCAGCGCACCATCGAACTGCCGATCATCGAAGGGGACACACTCCCGCCAACGATCACCTCGTTCACGGCTGGCGCGACAAGTGTGGACGTGTTCCAGCTTGCTAACCGGACGGCGCTCATCCCCGTCAGTTGGAGCGTGGAGAACCGGCCGGATAACTCGAACCTGGTCTTCGAGCAAGTCTTCGCAGACGGGCGCACGGTGAACGTTGAACTGCCGCGCCCGAACCCCTGGGTGCCGTCCAGCGGTAACGGCGTCGCGTCGCCGGTGCTCGAACTGGGCGCAACCAGCGTCAAACTGCGCGTCCGGCTGGTCAACCTGAGCAACAACGCCACCATCACGCAGCGCGAGCTGACCATCCCGATTACCGGCAGCACCAGCTCGGTGCCGAGCTACGTCGTCGATCCGGCGTGGTGTTTCACGGAGCCGTTCATGGCGTCCAATGGTCTGCAGGTTGGCAGGACGGCCCGCGTGACGGCGAACGTGCCGACGGAAGGCGTGCGCGTCTTCGAAAGCCCGTATGGCGGCCTTCCGCTTGGCTTCTTGCCGGCCAATACAACCATCGACGTGCTGGAAGGGCCGTTCTGCTATCGGCTGAACATCGAGACCGCCTCGATGCAGAACGAGTACCGGCTGTGGCGGGTGCGCGGCCATGCGCAGCCGTCGGTGGTGGGCTGGGCGCTCGAATACGTTCGCGCGCAGGGCAGCGTCACATCCTATCTGTCCGGCGTGTTTCCGCCGGCTGAGGAAGGCGGCGGGGAAGGGGCGCTCAGCATCGACACGCTGACGCTCGAACCCGATCCCGTCCAGCCGAACAGCTATCTGACCATCACTTGGGCGACAAGCGGAGCCAGCACCGTAGCTCTGAACCTGCTCGATGGCCCGGGCGGCCAGGTGGTGCAGCCCATCGTCTCACCGGGCCAGATGCCGCTCACCGGTACCATGGCCTACCCGGTGCCCGCTGACGCCGAAGGCTTCATTACCTTCGCGCTTGTGGCGTCCGACGAGGCCGGTAATCAGGTCATAGAAGAAGTCACCGCGTCCATCGGCGGCTGCGAATTCGAGGACACCCTTACCGACCGCTGCCCGGCCAGCCAGGTCACGGTAACGGGCGCGTTCCAGCCGTTCGAAGGTGGCTACATGGTGTGGCGTGGCGACACGCGCACCATCTACGTGCTGTTCGGCGACGACAGCACCTGGGCCACGTATCCGGACACCTGGGCCGCAGGGGATCAGGTCGACACCGGCGAGCCGCCCGAAGGCCGGGCTGCGCCGGTACGCGGGTTTGGCAAGGTCTGGATGAACGAAGGCCTGAGCGACCGGCTCGGTTGGGGCCTGGGCATGGAGCAGGCGTATAACCTGACCATCGAGGAATATCTGGCCGACGGCAACTTCCCGGCGCTGGGCCTGAACCTGCCCGATGGCAGCGTCGTGCTGCTGGGCGAGACCTGGCAGATTCAGTAGCGCCCGGCGTGAATACCCGATCAACAAAACGGCTCCCGGCCTGGCTGGGAGCCGTTGCTTTCCGCCCGGTCTCGCTCGTGCCGTGCTAGGCCACAACCAGCGCGTCCCGCAGCGCGATCATGTTGTCGTGCGGTGTTCGGCGCGGCACTTCGCAGCCCGGCGCCGCCAGCCAGTTCGGACCGCCCTGCGCCCGGCAGTGCTCGACTGCCCGGCGCACGTCGTCTGGCGTGCCTTCATACAGTACGGCCACCGGGTCAAAATTGCCGCACAGCGCGATCGCCGGATCAACCTCGCCCACCACGGCACGTGCCGCGCCGAGATCGACCTGCCAGTCTAGATCGATGATCTGCGCGCCGCTGCGAGCCATATCGCGCACCAGCCGGGTTGTATTTCCGCAGATGTGCAGGCGCGCCATCGCCCCCGCCTGCCTGACCGCCTCGAAGATGCGCTGCTCGTAGGGCAGCGCGAAGCGCCGGTAGGCCGCCGGGCCGACCTGTGAGGCAATGGCGTCACCCAGGCCGATTATCGTCGCGCCCGCTTCGACCTGCGCCAGCGCGAACGCGATGGCGACCTCGGTCACCTTCTCAAGCAGCGTCTCAACCCACTCGGGCCGGTCGTAGAGGTCGTACAGCAGCGTTGTCACACCGCGCAAGTCGGCGGCTTCGGCCAGCGCCCCTTCGACCCAGCCCTGCACCGGCATCTGCCCGCCGACCCGCTCGTGAAAGAGCCGGATCGCGTCAACCCGGTCGCGCATGCGGCTGCCCGGCCGCAGCGGATCCGGAAACGGCAGCGTCGCCACATCCGAGAGGTCTTTGATCAGCGGCTCCCGGCAGACCGGCAGGTTATCGTCCGGGAACACGATCTGCGCGCCGAAGTCCGCCGTCTCGCGGTACGGATCGCTGATCGCGTCCACCAGATCCAGCCCGTACTTTTCGGCGGTCACGAAGTTCGACTCGCACAGCACATGATAGTCCTGGTAATACTGCGCCAGCGGTGCCCCGATCTGGTCCGCCGCAAACTGCATCACCAGCGTCATATTCGGGATGCGGTCGACGGGCTGCCCGGCCAGACGCGCCGCCAACCGCTGGGTAGAGGTCATCGCCATCTTTCC
The DNA here is from genome assembly GCA_020725705.1 of Anaerolinea sp. Lineage (GTDB taxonomy): Bacteria > Chloroflexota > Anaerolineae > Aggregatilineales > Aggregatilineaceae > DYGX01. Next base: position 3,547 of record DYEN01000535.1, on the reverse strand, counting down.
TCGCTCCCTGTTTGCTGCATCCCGCGCTGCTCTCTGCCCCTGTCGCGGGGGCCATGCCAGACACCTTGCCGCTCGTCCCAGTGCCAGCCGGGCGCGCTGATGGTCAGCGGGCCGCGCGCCCAGCCCGCCGCGATGCGCGCCTGTGTGGCGTCCCACGAACGCACCCCGCTGAGTGCGTCCGCCGCCTCGACATTGCATGCGCCCACCGCAACCGCGCTCGTCAGCGCCGCTTCCAGCGGCTGCCCCCGCAGAAAGCCCGCCAGGAACCCGGCAATGGTCGTATCACCCGCGCCGGTTGTGCCGACCAGCGGCTCTGCCTGAAAGATCGGCGCCCACAGCTCGCGCGCGGACCAGCCCGGATCCGGCGCAACGGGCAGGTGTTCGCCCGTCCGGACATACAGCCCGCGCTCGCCCAGTTTAATCACCACCACACCCGCGCCCAGCGCCAGCACGTCGTCCGCCAATGCGGCCAGCGCCGCGTCATCGAGCGTGTCTGGGGATCGGCCGGGCCGCAGCATGAATGCCAGTTCGTCCAGGCTGGGCAGGAACAGATCGACGTAGGGCAGCGTCCGCGCCAGCACGTCTGCCCAATCGACCTGCCCGCTTGGTCCCTGCGGGTCGGGCAGCGCCAGATCGAGTGACGTCACGACCCCGGCCTGCTTGGCGTCGCGGTACATGCGGACAAGCTGTTCGCCGCCCTGCTCGTACATCCGCCGCATATAGGGCGGATAGCCGAAGTGGAACAGGCGCGCATCTTTCAGGCGGTCATAGGGCACGTCGTCGGCGGAGAAGCTGTGGTTGGCGCCGCCGCAGTGCATAAAGAAGCGATCGGTCCCCGGCGGGCTGAGCACAATCGTATACGAGCTGGCCTCGCCCGGTGCGATGATCATGTCCTCGACCAGGGCCGGGTCGTCCGCGCGAAAGAGGTCCAGGATGATCCGCCCAAATGGGTCGTCGCCGACCTTGCCCATCAGCCGGGTGCTGATCCCCAGTCGGTGCAGCGCGCGCCCCGTGTTCGACACGACACCGCCCGTCTCCAGCGTCACCGGCCCGATTTCCGCGACCTTGCCCGGCGCGATCAGCTCAGACAGGTCGCCCGGCGCAAGCTGAGGGATGATATCCAGGCATACGTGCCCGGCGACCACAGCGTCAACCCGGCTCATAACCCGCTACTCCAGCGCGTCAAGCGCCTGCTCGACCGTCCACCCCTCGTGGATGATCCCGCGCAGCGCCCGCATCATGCGGCGCGGATCGGGCGCCTGAAACACGTTGCGCCCGATGAACATCCCGCAGGCGCCCGCGTCCAGCGCATCCCGTACCATCTCCAACGCCGCACGCAGCGTCTCGGTCTTGGGACCGCCCGCGATCAAGACAGGCCGGAAGGATGCCGCCGTCACCATCCGGAAGGTCTCCGCGCTGCCGCTGTAATCCGTCTTCAGCACGTCCGCCCCGATCTCGCAGGCAATGCGCGCACCCATTGCGATGAATTCGGGCCGGTAGATGTCGTGGTCGGCGCGGGCGCCGCGCGCCATCGGCTCGATGATGCAACCGATCCCCAGCGCCTCGCACGCCTCGACCATCCGCGCCACGTCCTCAACCTGGCGCGCTTCAGCGTCGGGATCGCCGTAACCGAGGAACATGTAGGTCAAGACCGCGTCGGCCCCCAGACGTGCGGCGCCTTCCACCGACGCGATCATGCGCCCCCGCCCTTCGTCCGAGCCGAGCATCTCCGGGCTGCGCCAGCGGTTAGTCCAGTCCACGCGCAGGATCAACCCCGGCGCGCCCCGCCCCGTGAACACACTCGCGAAACGCCGCGCCGTGCCGGGGGCGACGAGAAACGCGTCTGCGCCCGCCTCGGCCAGCTCATCGAGCATAGCGCCGGGATCATCGACGCCCGGAATAACCCCCAGATGCAACCCGTGATCGAACGCAACGACGGCTGCGCGATGGGTGCGTGGGTCGAGAATACGCCCCAGACGGATCGTCTTCCCCGTAGCAGGAAACGAAAAGGCCGAATCGGACATGTTACCATCCTCACAGGTGGCCGATCACCAGGAAACGCACAGTGCAGCAGCGGACGCGCACCCGCTCCGCCGGGGCCGTCGGGACTGCAGCGGTTAGGCCCTCGTCGGGCGCCAGACGACTGCGCGCCCCGGCGTGCGGGGGTCCGGAACGCACATGGAACAGCTCCGTCCACAGCCTGCTGCGCCCGATTATATCCCGCCGGGCCGGGCGAAATAACCGGCATTCGGCACTATTGCGCCGTGCAACTGCGCACCTTCCCGACGGGCGCGGCGTTCGGGGAAGTGTGGTATCCTTGGCGGCAAAGTGCCAAGCCGCCCGACCACACGCAAGGGACAGCGTTTTGTATGGACGAGTCTTCTTTCGATTTCAGCTTTGAGCCGGACGAGCCGCAGCCCGCTCTCGCCCCGGACGACGTAGAACAGCAAGCCGTCGCGGCCCATCTGGTGCGCCCTTTTGGAACCATCCTGTACGAGGGCCGCGAATTTACCGTGCAGCCCGAACCGGATACGCCGGTTCACATGACGGCCGGCGCCGACGATGCCCTGCGCTGGGCCTTGAGCCGCAATGGCAGCAGCGTGATCACGGGGCACCTGCTGGCGGGAAACACCTTTACCGTCTTCTCGTGGCGCCGGCCTGTGGCGCTCGGCACGCCGCTGGTGCTGACCTTCGACGCCGCGCGCGAGGTCTGCCTGCTGGTGATCGGTGGCACGGCCTACATGCCCGCGGACCCGTATCAGCCCACCGCGCGCTGGGTGCAGCTTCCGCGCGCCCGCGAGTTCTATGCGCTCGCCGAAGCCGATCAGGACAACCAACGCCAGCAGTGGATCGCGCGGCTGGTTGCCGCCGGGTCGAACCTGTCCAGCCTCACCCCGCCGCTGACGGCGAGCTGGCTGAGCGCCCTGTCGATGCCCGCCCTGCGCCTGCTGATGGCGCATCACGCCGCCACGGTCTTCGCCGTCTGGCGCGTGGACCAGCCCGACCGCGGCTTTCGCGGCGCAGCGGTCAGTTTTCGTGACGCCGTCACCATGCCGATCCCGCGCTATCCGCTGGTTGAGCCGGACTGCTACCTGCCGGTCATCGCCGGGGCAGAAGGCCGCCTCGAGGCGATCAACGCCTACGATCTCGGCGCGGGGATCAGCCTGGGGCCGATCCAGTTCAACGCGCACGGTGGGGCGCTGATCCGCTTCCTGTGGATGCTGTGGAAGCACGATCGCGCCTTGTTCGAGCGCGAGTTCACGCGCCCGCTGGACTGGACCATGCGCCCGGATGGTACCCACCCCGATCTGGTGCTGGCCGAGGGGCTGCCGGGTGAGGTCATTCTGCACGGGCGCGATGAAGACACGGCCACCAATGCCGGCTATTTCCAGTCCGGCGTGCCGGGCCAAACCGGCTTCGACGACATCAAGACGGCCTTCCGCGAAGCACTGACTCTGCACTTCCGCAATGTCATCGCCTGGCCTCATATCCAGGAACTGGTGCTGGAGACATCTGCCTGGTGGCTCGGCCCGGCCCTGGACCTGAT
>DYEN01000534.1 GCA_020725705.1 Anaerolinea sp. | reverse complement strand
TTCCGTCGCGTAGGCCGTCGACGAGAGCGCGTCGGACGCGAAAATCGCCAGACCGATCCGCTTGTTGACCGTCTGGTGTGGCAGAGCTTCGGTGCGCAGCGGCTCGCCAAAGAGCAGCTTGCGTACCGAGAATTTTTCCCGTGAATTGGTCGAGGTAGACATGGTTCCCACCTTATGGCCGCCGTATCGCGCCTGTGAAAAGGCCGGCGGGCTTCAACGAACACGCCCGGAAGTCGGGCGCGCCTGGTGCTGACTTGTCGTGTTGAGTCTTTGGTTGTCACTCGAACGATGTGTGGCTTAACCTCAGTGGCAAGCCACGCCAAGCCATTATACAGGATGTCTGGCACACTACACCAGGGTAATCGCCCGCGCCGCGTCGAGTCGTCCAGCCGGGGGATGCGTTCTGTCGTATAATGAAGGTGCCCCGCCCGTTTTGACCGGCTACCCGCTGCCGCCCCTCCGGTTCTCCCCGCCGGCAATAGGATCGAAAGAAGGGTGATCCCCATGAAACCCGAACGCGTTCGCATCAAGTGGGCGCCGCTGCTTGTCGCGCTGGCGCTTCTGCTGGTCGTTCCCACCGCCCAGGCCGGCCCCGATAAGGGCTACCGCGCCTTTGCCGAGTTCCGTGCCAACCCGTCCGGCTGCCGCGAGACCTACGCGCTGGTGACCGTCACTCAGATGGAAGCCCACAACCCGCCCGGCCCGCGCGTGCCCGAAGTCACCGTCGAATTGATCTACCACGTCCGCAGCACCTGTGCCGACCCCGGTGATTTCCTGTTCTATTACGAGTTTCACACTGAAGGGCCGGTGACGATCCCGTCCGGCGATTTCTCCATCCACAGCGGCCTGAACTGGGCCACGCTCAACACGACGCTGCCCGTCTTTGACGAGGAAGCCGGGATCGGCTTCGACCTGGACGTTGAGGTGCTCTGGACGGCGACTGGTAAAGCCGGACCGCAGGCGCGCCCGGCGGACGCCGTGCTGGAAGTCAGCGCCCCCTTCCCGCTTCAGTATGCCGACTCCAACCCGATCAGCGGGCCGCTGGCGGCGGAACTACGCAAGCTGCGCTGATCCGGCCACCCCCTGAGAATCTTGAGGCGAGCGAGCAGCCGGGACGCTGCTCGCTTCTCTTGCTGCTGCCCGCCCGTCCCACAGCGCGTGTGGTAGAATGGGCGGCTGGCGTTCGCCGGAGCGGAGAAAATGCTGGAACGGATGGTACACAGCGCCGTGCTGGCGTGGCTGGCCGCCGCGGTCTGGCTGGCGCTGGCGGGGTTTTTGATGCTGGCGCCCGGCGAAGGGACGCCGGTCGAGGATATCTCGCGTGCCTTCGGCGGGACGGACCTGACCGATGTGCTGGGGCATGTTGTGCTGTTCGGCGTGCTGATCGCGCTGCTGGCGCACGCGCTGAGCTTTCATGTGGCGCCGGGCCGGGCGCTGGCCCTGGCAGCCGGAAGCGCGTTTGTGTTGGGTGCGGCGCTTGAGCTGGCGCAGCTTGTGGCGGTGGAGCGTGGCGCGACGCTGCTCGATCTGGCGGCCAACTGGCTTGGGGTGCTGGCAGTGGCCGCCTGGCTGCGCCGCTCGGTGTTCGTGGTAAGTGCCAGCGGAGACTAGGGCGTGTTTGGGGCTTTACGGAAGCGCCGGTCTCGGCAGGGCCGCGGCTTGCATCGCCTGCGGCCCAACCATCGCGCGTGTGATGCGGGCCGAGCGTGCCCGGCCCGCACCGGACGTCAGATTGTCGCCGCGATCCTGTCCGCACAGCTTTAGGCAGCGGACCTCAGGCGATCACACCCAGCTCGCGGCCCACGCGGGCGAAGGTGTCGAGCGCCAGATCGAGATCGTCGCGCGAATGCGTCGCGCTGATCATCACGCGCAGGCGCGCCTTGCCGCGCGGAACGGTGGGAAAGCCGATCGCCATGGCAAACACGCCTTCTTCAAACAGCCGTTTGCTGAACTGCTGCGCCAGCGGCGCCTCGCCCAGCATCACCGGCACGATCGGCGTCTGTGTCGCGCCGGTGTCGAAGCCGAGCGCGCGCATCCCCTGCTTGAAGTAATCCGCGTTGCTCCACAGCCGGTCGACCAGCTCGGTGCTTTCTTCCAGCAGATCCACCGCCGCCAGGCAGGCCGCGACATCCGGCACGGTCATCGCGCTGCTGAACAGGAACGGCCGTCCGCGCTGGCGCAGCCAGTCGATGATCTCCGGTCGCCCGGCGACCACGCCGCCCACCACGCCGAACGCCTTACTGAGCGTGCCGACCTCGATATCGACCTGGCCGTGCAGGCCAAAGTGATCGACGATGCCGCGCCCGCCCCGGCCCAGCACGCCCTCGCCGTGCGCGTCGTCGACCATCAGCAGGATGCCGTGCTCGGCGGCGATGGCGGCGATCTCCGGCAGCGGGGCGATGTCGCCGTCCATGCTAAACACGCCGTCGGTCACGATCAGGCGGCGGTTGTATTCGGTCGTCGCGGCGATCTGGCGGCGCAGATCGTCGGGATCGTTGTGCTCGTAGGCGACGATCTCCGCCCGCGACAGGCGGCAGCCGTCGATGATGCTGGCGTGGTTGAGCCGGTCCGAGAAAATCACGTCGCCGCGCCCCACCAGCGCCGGGATCGTCGCCAGGTTGGCGGTGAACCCGCTCTGGAACGTGATCGCGGCCTCGGCGCCTTTGAAGCGCGCCAGCCGTTCCTCAAGCTGCAGGTGCAGGTCCATCGTCCCGGCGATGGTGCGCACTGCAGCCGGGCCGACGCCGTAGCGATCCATGGCCTGTTTGGCGGCTTCGACCAGGCGCGGGTGATTCGCCAGCCCCAGATAGTTGTTGGACGAGAAGTTGAGGACGCGCCGGCCATCGACCACCAGCCAGGCGCCTTGCGGGCTGCTGAGCGTGCGAATGTGGGTGAACAGCCCCTGCTCCTTCAGGCTCGCCAGCTCGTCACCGATCCAGGCGGTTTTGTCGTGCAGCATACAGGTAACTCCTTATGGGTGTGGCCGAAAAAGTTTTGTTTCATCCGCGATTGTACCACATGGGCGCCGGGCCGGGGCGTGCCGCAGCGGCGCGGACGCGTTCGGCACGCCCGGCTACGCCGGCCCGGACCGTGTCCGCGTTCAGCTGCAGTGGCAGATCTCGCGCTGGAGCGCCAGCCGCGTGTCAGCGAACAGCGCGCGGTAGTCGGGGTAGGCGTCCGGCCCGATGCCGAAGATCGTGTCCAGGCCGACCAGCGCGAATAACTCGCGGATGCGCGGCGAGGGGTTGGTGATCTGCAGGGCGCCGCTGTGTCCCTGCACCGCTTTGTACGCCTGGACCAGCGCCCGCAGGCCGGCGCTGTTCATGTACTCCACGCCGCCCAGGTCCAGGATCAACTGCGAGCGCCCCTGATGGATGGCGGTCTCAATCGCCGCAAGCAGGGGGCGCACACTGTTTTCGTTCACCCGTCCGGACACTTCGAACAACTGGATTTTCGACAGATCGAGATGTCCTGCTGGCTCGTTCATGGCTCATCCCGCGTCCTATCGCGATGATGTTGGCTTCATATAGATGTACGTATCTCACGTGGCCGGGTTCCAGGGTGGGGCGCGCAACGCCCCAGATTTTGGGGGTAGGCCCGCGCAGGGGTCAGGCGGCGATGCCGGCAATCAGCAGGTCAAGCGCCAGCTCGTCGCCCACCTTGCCGGTTTTGATCGCCAGGTCGGTTTCGAGCAGATAGCGGTAGATCGCTTCAAGCTGCTCCATCGAGAAGGCGCGCACCTGCTCGGTCAGCTTCTTGGCGACAAACGGATGCACGCCGATCGCCTGGCCGAGGCTTCCCGGCGCGCCACCCGCGTTGAGGTATTCGCGCGCCAGGATCAACAGGCGGAACTGGCGCACGATCATCCCGAACAGCCGCAGCGGATCGTCGTCGGCCAGCAAGCGGTGGATTAGGCGCAGGGCCGTTTCGCCGTCGCGCCGCCCGATGGCGTCCACCATCTCGAAGACGTCCGCCTCGGCCACATAGGGCGTCAGCAGCCTGACATCGGCCTCGGTGATGGGGCGCTCGCCGTTGACGTAGGCGGCCAGCTTCGCCAGCTCGCTGTCGGCAGCGCGCAGGTCGTTGTCGATCACGGCGGCCAGCGCCTCGGCGGCGGGCGCTTCGATCTCGACGCCGTACACCTCGCGGGACTGGCGGCGGATCCACCCGGCGACGCTGGGCGGGGGTCCGAAGAGCTTGTGATAGCCGCCGGGGGCAGTCTTGGCCGCGACCAGGACCGGGTTGCGCTCGCCGAGCGTTTCCGTCTCTACGAAGACGACCCGCGCGTGCGGCGGCAGTTCGGCCAGGCCCGCCGCCAGTTCGTCCAGCTCGTCCTTGCCTGCCCTGCCGGCGCCCTTGCGCGCCAGCCAGCTCAGCATTCCCTCGACGATCACCAGCCGCTTGTCGCTGAGGAAGGGCATGGCCTGGGCCGCGGACAGCACCTCGGCGGCGTTGGTGTTTCTGCCGTCCAGCACGGTGGTGTTCAGCTCGGCGGTAGCCGGGTCCCCCATCTGCGCGCGCATCGTCTGGACCTGGGCGCGCAGCGTGTATTCATCGCTGCCGTGCAGCACGTAGAAGGTCGGGGTGTGCGGCGCCATGCCCGGCTATCCCGCACTGGTCTTGACGAAGTGGACCGTCAGCCGCTGCCCGGCGACCGGCACGGTGAACTCGTAGCGGCGGACGTTGACGATCTGCAAGTCGCCGGGGTCGCCCAGGGTGGTGAAGTAATACTGGAGCGCCAGCCCCAACGGCTGCGCGGCGATCAGCGCCAGGGTGGAGAGCAGGATCACGCTGGGCAGGCGCGAAAGGCGGTCGACCACGCCGCGCTTCATGCCGGCGGTTCCGGCCAGGGTCGCCATGCTGGTCATGATCCCGGCGGTAACCAGCCCGGTCCCGCAGTTGGGGTGGATCGCCAGCCCGTGCTCGCCGGCACGCATGCGGCGGAGGGCCTCGTTCGCCGCCTGCTCGACCTCTTCGGTGCTGACGTTGCCGTAGAGGTAAAAGCCGCTGGCCGTCGAGCGACCCGCCATGTTGAGGTTTTTGATCTTGCGGCTCAGCAGGTGAATCGTCGCATGCTCCAGCCCGTGATTGCGGCGGATGCGGCGGATGATGCGCAGGTTCAAGAGGGGAGCAGCAAGCAGCGCCAGATACTGAATCATCGTCCCTCGATCGTGATACCTCTCGACTCGCTCGTCGGTTGCTTCGCTGTGTTGACCGTTTCAGGCTCGGCGCAGGCCAGGGGCAGGCGCCTCGCTACCCTGAAAGTAACACGTTCTCCGGGCAGCGGCAACGGATCGCAAACCGTCAGCGCGCGGCGGCGCCGTCCAGATAGATCGCGCCCAGCACGGCCTCGGTGTCGGCCAGGGTTTCGAAGACGTAGGTCGGGCCGCAGGCGCGAAGCTGCTCGACGGTGAACGGGCCGGTGGCCACGGCCAGCGTGCGCGCACGGATGCTCTGCGCGCAGGCGACGTCGCCCGGCGTGTCGCCGACAATCACCACCCGCTGAGGCGCGAAGGTCACGCCGGCCAGGGCTTCGGCCCGCGCCAGGGCCAGCGGCGGGAGCATAGGGCGCTCCCAGCCGTCCGAGCCGAAAGCACCGACGCGAAAATCGGCCGGGTCAAAGCCCGCGTGGCGCAGCTTGATCGGGACGAGACCGGTCATGTTGCCGGTGACCAGCCCGATCAGGGTGTCGCCGCGCGCCTTGAGTCGTGCGATCAGGGCGTGCGTGCCGGGGCAGGCGCGCACCGGAAACGAGCCGATCAGCGCGCCCAAGTGGCGCGTCACGGCGGCGTTGTAGGCGTCGAGTTGCGCCTCGATGTGCGCCCGCGGGATGCCCACCGGCTCCAGCGCCTCGATGACAAGCTGCCAGTCGGTCTTGCCGGCAAAGGCGACCGAGTCAATGACGCCCACGGTGCCGAAGACCTCTTGTAGCGCCAGCCGCGTCGCCGCGCGTCCGCACCCTGCCGAGTTGAGCAGGGTGCCGTCGATATCGAACAGAACCAGCCACTCCGGCCGCATAACACCATCCTTATCCGAGCCATGCACCCGGATTATAGCGCGGATGAGGCACGCGGGGCGCCAAACGGCGGCGTTTTAAAAGTGACACTCTTCTATGATATGGCGACATTCCACACTGTTTAGCCTTCGGCAAAGCGTCTAGACTGGTGGCGTAGATTGGAACAGATGTGGTTTCCGTCTGTGGCGGTTGCTCCCATTTCAAGCAGGTTCGAACAACCCGCCCCAACGGTCCATGAGGCTCGATGGACGCGGTGTTTTGTCGTGTCGCAAACCAGTCTGTTGCTCGCAATTCCGATCGCAGGCCGCACCCTCCTGAAGTCTTTTCTGCCTGAGGTCGATTTGCCTAAGAAGTCATGGGAGGAAATGAATGTCTAACGGCACATCGTCCCGCAATATGGTGACGATCGATGGCAACATGGCAGCCGCGCTGGTTGCCCATGCTCTCAACGAGGTGATTGCCATCTATCCCATCACGCCCTCCTCCCCGATGGGCGAGACAGCCGACGAGCTGTCGGCAGAGGGCGTCAAAAATCTGTGGGGGACTGTTCCGCAGGTCACCGAGATGCAGTCGGAAGGCGGCGCGGCGGGTGCGGTCCACGGCGCGCTGACCACCGGCGCGCTGACGACGACCTTCACGGCGTCGCAGGGCCTGCTGCTGATGATCCCCAACATGTTTAAGATCGCAGGCGAGCTAACCTCCACCGTCTTCCATGTGGCGGCGCGCTCGCTGGCGGCGCAGGCGCTGTCGATCTTCGGCGATCACTCGGACGTGATGGCCGCCCGCTCGACCGGCTTCGCCTTGCTGTGTTCGGGCAGCGTCCAGGAAGTGATGGACTTCGCCCTGATCGCCCAGGCGTCCACGCTCGAAGCGCGCGTGCCCTTCCTGCACTTCTTCGACGGCTTCCGCACCTCGCACGAGATCCAGAAGATCGAAGAGGTCACGCGCGAGCAGATGCGCGCCATGATCGACGACAAGTATGTCATCGCGCACCGGATGCGCGGCCTGAACCCGGAAAACCCCGCCATGCGCGGGACCGCGCAAAACCCGGATGTCTATTTCCAGGGGCGCGAGACGGTCAACCCGTTCTACCTGGCGACGCCCGGCATCGTGCAGAAGTATATGGACCGCTGGGCGGAGATCTCGGGCCGCCAGTATCATCTCTTTGACTACGTGGGCGCGCCCGACGCAGAGCGCGTTGTTGTGCTGATGGGGTCCGGCGCGGAGACCGTCCACGAGGTGGTGGACCTGCTCAACGAGCAGGGCGGCAAGGTCGGCGTGGTCAAGGTGCGCCTCTATCGCCCGTTCTATGGCCAGGCCCTGGTTGCTGCGATCCCGCGGACGGCACGCGCGATCGCCGTGTTGGACCGCACCAAGGAACCCGGCGCTGCCGGCGAGCCGCTCTACCAGGACGTGATCACGGCCTTCAACGAGGCGCTGGCCGACGGGACCATCGAGCGCGTGCCGCTGATCGTCGGCGGGCGCTATGGCCTGGGGTCGAAGGAATTCAACGCCGGGATGGCGAAGGCCGTCTTCGACAACCTGGCCGCCGACAAGCCCAAGAATCACTTCACGGTGGGCATCATCGACGATGTGACCCACAGCAGCTTGGAGTGGGATGACGCGTTCAACAGCAACCAGCCCGGCGTGCACACGGCCATGTTCTACGGCCTGGGCGCGGATGGCACGGTGGGCGCCAACAAGAACTCGATCAAGATCATCGGCCAGGCGACCGACAACTATTGCCAGGGCTACTTCGTGTACGACTCGAAGAAGTCCGGCGCGCAGACGGTTTCGCACCTGCGCTTCAGCAAGAAGCCGATCCGCAGCCAGTACCTGATCCACCAGGCGGACTTCCTGGCGGTGCACAACTTCGCCTTCCTGGACCGCTTCGACATTCTGTCGCGGCTCAAGCCGGGCGGCGTGCTGCTGATCAACGCGCCGTACAGCGGCAGCGAAGTGTGGGACCGGCTCCCGCGTGAGGTGCAACAGCAGATCATCGACAAGCAGGCGAAGTTCTACTCGATCAACGCCAACAGCATCGCCAAATCGGTGGGCCTGGGCGGGCGCATCAACATCATCATGCAGGCGGCCTTCTTCAAGATCTCCGGCGTGCTGCCCGAAGATCAGGCCATGCAGATGATCGAGATGGCGGTTGAGGACACCTACGGCATCAAGGGGTCGAAGGTCGTCGATATGAACATTCGCGCGGCACACATCGCCGTCGATCATATCGAGCGCGTCGACTACCCGCAGGAAGTGACCAGCACGATCACCATCCGCCCGCCGGTGCCCGCGGACGCGCCCGAGTTCGTGCGGACCGTGACCGCCGAGATCATCGCCGGGCGCGGGGACTGGCTGCCCGTCTCGAAGATGCCGGTCGACGGGACTTTCCCGACGGCGACCACACAGTACGAAAAGCGCAACATCGCCACCGAGATCCCGGTCTGGGACCCGGCGGTGTGCATCCAGTGCAACCAGTGCGCTTTTGTCTGCCCGCACGCGACGATCCGCGTGAAAGTCTATCCGGCCGAGTACGCCAACGGCAGTTCGCCCGCCGGCTGGCAGGCGATGGACGCCAAGGGCCGCGGCTGGGAAGGTATGAAGTACACCCTGCAAGTCTCGCCTGAGGACTGCACCGGCTGCGGCGTGTGTGTGGAGACCTGCCCGGCCTACGCCAAGGACGAGAGCGGCCAGAAGACCGACCGCAAGGCGATCAATATGGCGCCACTGACCGACGACCTGCGCCTGCTGGAGGCGGCCAAGTGGGATTACTTCCTGACGCTGCCCGAAACCCCGCCGGAAACCTACAGCCGGACTACGGTCAAAGGCTCGCAGTTCGTGCGCCCGCTGTTCGAGTTCTCCGGGGCGTGCGCGGGCTGCGGCGAGACGCCCTACATCAAACTGCTGACCCAGCTCTTCGGCGATCACGCGATCATCGCCAACGCCACCGGCTGCTCGTCGATCTACGGCGGGAACCTGCCGACCACGCCCTACGCCAGGCGCGCGGACGGTCGCGGGCCGGCCTGGTCCAACTCGCTGTTTGAGGATGCTGCGGAGTTTGGCCTGGGGATGCGCCTGACCGCCGACAAGCTGCGCGAGTATGCCCTCGAAAAGCTGGACGAGCTGATGTCGATGGCAACCCGCAACGTTGACTTGCTGCAGGCGATCCGCGACGCAGACCAGTCCACGCAGGAAGGCGTCGAGGCGCAGCGTGCCCGCGTGGCCGAGCTGAAAGCGTTGCTGGAGCAGGAACCGAACGAGGTTGCGCAGCAGCTTTTGTCGGTGGCGGACTACCTGATCAAACGCTCGGTGTGGGTGATCGGCGGCGACGGCTGGGGCTATGACATCGGCTACGGCGGGCTGGATCACGTGCTGGCATCCGGACGCAACATCAACGTCCTGCTGCTCGACACCGGCGTCTACTCGAACACCGGCGGTCAGATGTCGAAGGCCACGCCGCGCGGCGCGGTTGCCAAGTTCGCCGCGGCCGGCAAGTCGCTGCCCAAGAAGGACCTGGGCATGATCAGCATGACCTACGGCAACATTTACGTCGCCCAGGTCGCAATGGGTGCCAACATGAACCAGACGGTTCGTGCCTTCGTCGAGGCGGAAGCCTACGACGGCCCGTCGCTGATCATCGCCTACAGCCAGTGCATCGCGCACGGGATCGATATGCGGCTGGGGATGGAGCTGCAGAAGGACGCCGTCGAAGGCGGGTTCTGGCCGCTGTATCGCTTCAACCCGGAAAACACTCGCGCCGGCAAGCAGCCCTTGCAGCTTGACTCCAAGGCACCCACACAGGATATCGAGAAATGGGTCTACCAGCAGAACCGCTTCCGCATCCTGCGCGCCGCCAACCCGGAGCGCGCCGAGCAACTGCTCAAACTTCTGCGCGACGACGTCCAGACGCGCTGGAAGATGTACGAGCAGATGGCGCAGTTTGATATCTAGAGCTAAGAGCAGCGAAAAGCAGCTAAGAGCAGCGATCAGGCAGCTCAAAAGCAGCTAAGAGCTTGAAAGGCAGCGCCCCGGTTTGTTGGCCGGGGCGCGGTCGTTATACCGGATGTGAGACGGGGCTACTGCCCTTCGGGGCGGACGGTGAACAGCGTGCCCGCGCTGCGCCCGAAAACCTCGGGGAAGTAGAAGGCGTAGGCATGGCTGGGCAGCGTCTGGAACTCGCCCGGCACGGTGGCGCGAACCTGGTAGGTGTAGACGTATGTCCCGCGCGGCAGCCAGTCCGCATAGAGATTGATCTGCTCGTCGCGCATCTCGGTGTGGTCGAAGTACCACCAGCCCCACCACCACGCCGGGTCATACGTCGGGCGCAGGTCCGGCGGCTGGAGCGCGCCGCTGGTCGTCAGCAGCGAGGTGTCGACCGGCTCGGTGCCGGCGGGAACCGGGTCTTCCAGCACGAAGTAGTTGATGTCCTGGTGCGTCGTGATCGTTACCCGCACCGTGATCACCTCGCCCGCCCGGGCGGACGTGACCGGCTCGCCGGGGCGCGCGCCGGTGAAGTACTCGCGCTGCACGCTGATCCCCCGGCTGACCGGTTGGGCCTCGGCGGCGGGCAGGCGCAGCTTGAGATGAGCGGCGTAGTACAGCACGCCCTCGCCCGCGCCGCGCGACAGCGTCAGACGGTTGATCTCGTCGCGCAGCAGGTCGCCCACGGCCACGCGCAGCGTCACGGCCTGGCGCACATCTGCCGGCGTGACCACGCCCACGGCCAGCCCGCCGCCGTTGAGTACTACCGCGTAGTCATAGTTCGCCTGAAGCTCGCCGGTGGCCACCATCCAATCGGTCAGCGCCATAACGGACCAGGCCGTTTCCTGCGTGGTCGACCAGTGATCGCCCTCACGCGCGACCATCAGCCAGCGCACTACGTTAGGCAGAATGTCGAGTTCCGGCGCGGCGCGGGTCAGCGCGCTCAGCGCGATGGCGGTGGTGCGCGTATCGGTCGACCAGTTCCACCA
>DYEN01000533.1 GCA_020725705.1 Anaerolinea sp. | reverse complement strand
GAAACGCTGCAAACCGTCCTGTTCCGCCGTGCGGCGCCGCTCTCCCCGCTGGAGACGCTGGAATATTTGCGACCGCTGGCCGCCGCACTGCACTTCGCCCACAGCGAAGGGGTGATTCACCGCGACCTGAAGCCGGCCAACATCCTGATCGACCCGCACGGCCAGCTCTACGTGACCGATTTCGGTATCGCGCGCATCATCAGCGAGGCCAGCACGCTGACCGTGGATACGACGGTGGGCACGCCGCACTACATGTCGCCGGAGCAGATTCTGGCGGGCGAGGTTACCGCGGCGACGGACATCTACGCGCTGGGCGTCTTGCTCTACCAGATGCTCACCGGCCGGCTGCCTTTTACGGGAGACAGTCCCGAAGCGCAGGGGTCCAGCACCGCGATTCGCATTGTGTACGAGCATCTCCACGTGCCGCCGGTGCCGCCGCGCGCCGTTAACCCGTCGATCTCGTCTGAGGTAGAGCGCGTCATACTGCGCTGCCTGCAGAAGGACCCCGCCCAGCGTTTCCCGTCGGTGAGCGCGGTCTACACGGCGCTGTCCGACGCGATAGGCACCCCCTCTATCGGACTGGATCGCGCCGCTGCCCTGCGCGGCGAGGCAGAGCCAGGCGAAGCAGAAGCCGTGCCCGGCGCGGCGGAGTGGCCAGCGCCCGATTGGGAGATAGAGGCCGAGCCGGTGCCTGAATGGACGCCGAAACCCAAGCGCAAGGCAAAGTCGCAGCCGGCACCCGCCGGCGGCGAGAAGGAACGCGAGAAGGAAGAGAAAGAGCACGAGAAAGAGCGCGATTCCAAAGAAAAAGAGGAAGAGAAGGGAACGGAAAAAAGCGACGAGAAGAGCGAGTTCTGGGGAGAGATCGCGCCATCCGACCGGCTGAGCCAGTTCACCCTGGGCGGGATCGTACTGTGGGCGGGGATCGTCTTCCTGCTCAATAATGTTGGCGCAGGGGGCGGGCTGTTCGGCAACGTCTGGGCGTGGGTGCTGGGCGGGGCGGGCGCGATGCTGGTCACCGAGGTAGCCGCCCGGCTGACGATTCCGGAGTTTCGCACGCGGCCCGGCGCACGTCTGACGCTCGGCCTCGTCCTGCTGATGCTCGGCTTGGGGATGGGGTTTGGCATCTCCACTTCGTTCTGGCCCCTACTGCTGATCGCCATCGGCCTGAGCCTGCTGATCAACCGCCTGTTTGGCTGACGGCCTTACCCCTCGCGCAGGTCAAGGTCGATGGCGCGGCGCAGCCAGTACGCGGTGCGGGTCCATTTGCGGTCGCGCCCGATGCACAGATAATGGGGCGGCTCGAAGGCGCGCACCAGGTCCAGAATCTTGTAGCGCGGTAGCACCGGCGTGCTGACGATCAGGCTGCCGGTTTCGCCGGGCGCCAACTCGTGCAGCATCTTCACCCCGCCGGCAGTCTCCACTTCGAAGAAATAGAGGTCGAAATTCGGCACCCAGAAGCGGCGATCGTCGCGCTGTTGGCCGAACATGCCCTCGGTGGCCCCGTAGATCTCGACCAACCCGGCCTCTGCACCGTAGAACGCGAGCAGGCGCGGGCGGAAGGTCGAGTTGATCCCCGGCGCGCTCCCCAACGATAGCACCCCGAAGTCCCACACGTCTTTCGGATAGACTCCGTGCGTCTTGCGCAGCCAGCGTGCGAACTTGAGCATGACCTGCACCGCGCCGCCGAGAATGGTGATGTTCTGGCCCCGCGCGCGCTCGTAAGCCAGTTGGAAGCGCGCTTCCCAGGCGGCGCGACCGGTGCCGCCGCCCAGGGCGTCGATCTCGGCCTGGGATGGGATCGACGGGATGGGCGTGCGTGCCGCGACGTGCTTGACGTATATGCCGGTGGCGTAGCCGTACTCGATGGTGCGCCCGTTGACCTCTAAGCTACCGACCACGCTCGGAAAGCTGAGGTTGAGGTTGGCGCCGAGCAGGATGTCATAGCGGCGGCTGTGCAGCACGTACTGGAGCGGGCCGCGCGCCGCGTTGTGGCGCTGCTCCAGATCGCGGGGTGTCATGGGGATGTACTTGACTTCGCCGGTCGTGCCGCGCGTCATCGCCCACCCGAGCGGCTCGGCTTCCAGCAGGGCGTGCGTGTCACCGGCCATCACCTGATGCAGCAGCGGCTCGTAGTCGGCGTAGGTCTTTACGGGAAACGCGGCGCGGTAATCCGCGATGGACCCAACCTGCTCGGCGTGGTGCTGGCGGCCATATTCGGTGCGCGCGTAGATCTGGAGCAATGACTGCAAGACCCGTTCTTGCGCCGTAGGGGGATCGGACAGCGCGTCGTGCCAGGGCTGGATGTACGCTTGCAGGATGGGGACGATGGGGTTTTCGGCCTCCATAACGGGATCCTCATTGATGGGCGCGCGATCAAACTGATTGTAATACGGACGGGGGATTCGCCAAGCGGCGGGCACAAAAAGGCTCCACGCGCGTGGAGCCGGGCCGGGCGTTCGGACACACGCTGTCAGTCGCCCGACATATTGCGCGTCAGCCGCCGATACTGCTCCATGTCTGCCTTGGCCAGACGTTCGTCGCCGGGCTGGCCGCGCTGGATGTAGGTCAGGTGCCGGTTGTAGTACGCTTCGGCGTAATGGGGATCCAAGCTGAGGACGTGGTTAAAATCCTGGATCGCCTCGTTGTACATGCCCAGCTTGTTGTAGGTGATACCCCGGTTGTGGAACGCGCCGGCATCGTTGTTGTCGATCTCGATGGCGCGGTCATAATCGGCCAGGGCCGCGTTGAGCTGGCCCAACTCGAAATGGGCGTTGCCGCGGTTGAAGAACGCCGAGCCAAACTGCGCATCGAGCTGGATGGCACGGTTGAAGTCGTCGATGGCTTCCTGCAGCCGGTTCTGGGCCAGATAGGCCACGCCCCGGTTGTGGAGCGCTGTGGCGTTGTCGGGTAGCAGGCGGATCGCCTCGTTGTAGTCGTGCAGCGCCTGCTCGATGTTGCCGAGCGCAAAATAGGCATCGCCGCGCGCCAGATAGGCCAGGCCGTCGGCGGAGTTGAGGCGAATCGCGTGGTTGAGATCGTTGATCGCGGCGTCGTAGTTGCCCAGGCTGCCGTAGATCATGCCCCGGCCACGATACGCCTCGGCCAGATTTTCATCGTGCTTGATGGCCTGGATGTAATCCTTGAGCGCCTGTTGCTGGCTGCCGAGCGCCTCGAATGTCTTGGCGCGCATCAGGTAAATGGTGGGGTCGGTCGGGTCGAGCAGCACGGCTCGGTCGAGGTCGTTCAGCGCCTCTTCGTACCGGCCCTGCGCATAATAGATCGATCCCCGCATCCCGTAGGCCGGGGTGTTCTCCGGATCGCGGCGAATCGCCTCGGAGTAATCGGCCAACGCGCGCTCACTGTCGCCCAAGAGGTCGAACGTCAGGCCGCGGTAATAGTAGGACGGCGCGTGATTGGGGTCGCACCTCAGCGTCTCGGTAAAGCTGTTCAGAGCGCGGGCGTGCTCGCCTTGCGAACGCAGAATCTGGCCCTGATAGTAATGCGCTTTCGCCATACGCGGCTCCAGCCGGATCGCCTCGCCGAAGCCTTCGAGCGCTCGCTCGGTGTGACCCAGGCGCAGGAAGGCCATCGCGCGGCTGAAGTGCGCCTCGGCGTTGGTCGCGTCGAGGGCGATCGCGCGGTTGTACGCTTTGATCGCATTCGTGTAGTCGTGGCTACGATAAGCGGCGTTGCCCTGCTCGAGCGCCAGCCGGGCGGCTTTCGGGTCCTGCTTGGGTGAGGCGAGATAGGACATCAGCTTGCGGACCCCGCCTTCGAAATCGCTGGCGAAATCGACTACGGGCAGGCGCTGCAAATTGTAGTGGAGCGGGTGATTGTCGCGCCGGATGATGATGATCGGCTTTTGCGCATCGAGAAAGTGCATCCACTCGCTTTGCACCTCGCGCGTGTCGGCCTGGTCGGACCAGACAAGCAGCATATGCGACGAGGTGTGGAGTGCGTGGTTGATGGCCGTGTGCCAGTCTTCGCCGCGTTTGACGTCGCGCTGGTCGATCCAGACGGGCTGGCCGTAGGCGGCCAGGGCTTCGTACAGACGCAGGGCGAAGTCGTCGTCCCCATGCCCGTAATTGATATACAGTTGTGTCGTAACCACTTGTTCTTCCATCGGATACCTGGCCTATCTGTGTGCCTACCCGCGCAAGACCCCCTGTTAGACGGCGGGTCTTCCCCCCAAGCGAACGTGGTGGCTGGTAGTGGTGGGCTGTGGGCACGGGTGACATGCGGCGCCGGTGCCCACAGTGTGTATGATGGCGTGATTGTATGTCCCGCCTCAGAAGCCCGCAACCACCCCTTAGAAGATGCCGATAATGCCGAACATAATCTCCCAGACGCCCGGCATACCATAAATGGTAGCGAACATCAGGAAAAGCGCGAACAGGAACAGAACGATAACCCTCTTGGGCACATGAATGAGAAAAATAAGTCCGCGCCTTCCCGGCGCGATGATGACGAAATAATTCAGATTGCGCAGCGCGCGCAGCAGATGATAGAAGAAGGGAGAAGAGAAGGCTTCAGGCGGGTCTCCCTCTGCCGGCGACTGGCGGCGATCGTTGGCCTGCGACGCGCCGCTGCTCAGCCCGGCGGAGCGCGGCGGCGCCTGCTGGCGCTGGTTCAGGTCGCTGCCCGATCCGTCGCCCGGATGGCCCCGCACCAGATCGGCCAGGGCTTCGAGAAACGAGGCGATTTGCTCGGACTGCGAGGATGATCGCCTAGACCCCCCCGAGTCCATGTCGATCACATCCTCCGCGGCCCCGTGTGATGGCTTGACGTAGATCGCAGGCAGCCGCGACGGCTGCGTGTCTTTTGGAGGGCGGGAACTGGAAGATGAGTTTGACATGGTTGGGTCCTCCGCAGTGTCGAGGTCACATCAGGACAAGAGTGAAGAGGGTTCCCAATAACGCCATCAGACTGGCCAGCAGCAGAAACAGCCGGTGCAGGATCAGGTGCTGCTCCGGCAGATGGGCGCCGGCGAAGTGCACAACGCTCACGTTGCCGTTGGCCTCGACGCGGATCTGATGCGGTGTCTCGGATGCGTAGCCGACGCCTTTCTTGGGGCGGATTGTTGCCAGGGCGACTTGCTGTTCGGCATGATAGGCGATCCCGGCCAGATAGTGCTGGCGGAAGCTCTGGGCAACCTGGCGGGCGCGACGCATCTGCTCGGCGCGAGATAGTGCAGCGGCACGCTGCGGGCGAACCAGGTCTGCGCTGAGGGGGGCGAAGGTGATCGGTGCCGGGTGGCGCGCGGCCTGGGCACAGGCCGGGGTAGGGAGATTGCGCCGCATAGCCGGGTCGTTGAGCAGCCGCGCGCGGGCTGACTGGGCGGGATCCACCCTGGAAAAGCGTGTGCGCAGGCGCTGCGTGGTAAACATTGCTCTAAATCCTCTTTGGGCTGCTCGGGTGCCCGGCAGCTCTGGCCTGTCAATATGCTAATAGATGATCGACCGTCTGCGTGTCAGATGCGTGTAGCCCCCCAACCGCCAGGTAGAGTGGATCCCGAATTGGTGTTCGCCAGTGAGCGAGTGTCAGGTCTCCCGTGCCGAGCCTGACTTTGGTTAGATTTGTTAGTAGAATCCAACCTTAGTACTGCCATTATCGGAGATCTCAAAATCTGTGTCAACTGGCCACAAACCATATTCACAAATAATTCCATTGTGGAAGCGTAAAGAATGCCTGTCGAATGCAAGTGTGGATTGATTTTCTGTGGCCGGCTTAGCCGAAGAAAAGAGTAAGTGTTAATTGTGTATAATACAATCTAAGAGATGAATTATAATCGTGAATGAGCATAAAATCCCATGTAACACAAACCAAAAATATACAATTTTCATGTTTGCCCCTGCCGTTGCGCCGGTCTGAGAGCTAACGGCTGTGCCCGGCGCTCCCAACACCTGCGTCCCGGCACAGGCCTGACTGTGCCGGGACGCAGCGTTGTTCTGCTCGTTAGCGGGATCGCTTACTGCACGGCAGCCAGCGCGCTGCAGGCCGGGCAGCTTCCATCTGCGCGAATGATCGCGTAGCCCGCCTGCGGGTCCGCGCCGTAGTGCGAGAAGTCCACGTTGAAGACGATCATCAGGCGAACGCGCCCGCTGTTGGCGGCCAGGACCGCAGCTTCGGCCAGCCAGGTGGCCTGTTGCTGCACGGTCGTGTTGGCGGCCCAGGCAAAACCGGCCGGCAGCGGCCCATACCCCTCGGGCGAGAGGTAGCCGATCTCGGTGATGCAGGCCGGCTTGCCCATGCCCGCCAGGGCGCGGCTGATCATCGAGTTGAAGTAGTAGGTGGGATACCCGCCGCGCGGGTCACCGCCCGACTGGTTCGGGCTGATGATGCCTTCGTTGTAGTGCACGCCGATGCAGTCCGCATAGTTCCCGGCGCCCGCAGCAGCCATCTGTGCGGTGTAGGTATCGTCGTTGCAGCCCTGATCCGTGCACCCGGCCGTGCCGAAGTACCCGGTCGGCGCCAGCGCGCCCGAAATCACAAGCGTGTTGGGGTTGGCGGCTTTGATCGCGTTGTAGGCTTTTGCCAGCAGCGGCACGTAGTTGGCGCCGTTGATCTGCCCGGCGGGCCACTCGCGGTCGATATTCTGCTCGTTCCAGACCTCGATCGCGTCGGCGCCCGCAGCGGCCAGACCGGCCACATAATTGGCATAGACATCGTGATAGGCCGGGTTCATCACCTGGTTCTTATCACCCAGGACCGAGAACAGAATCTTGAAGCCGGCGCCGTGCGCTTCCGCGATCAGGCCCGAACCATCCTGGCCGACCTGAAGCTGCATCTTGACCCACTTCATCCGGGCGGCGTTGAGCGCCTCGCGCGTGCGGGGATAAAGGCCCGTCACCTGGCCGCCCAGCTCGAACGTGCCAACCGCGGCGCTACCCGCCACCGGAGCAGGGGCGGCTCCCGCGCCACCCGAACCCGTCTGGCCCGCCAGCAGGTCCACGGTGACCTCATCGCAGATGGCGACCAGCTCGCGGTTGAAGCTGGTGCGCACTTCGTAGCGCGCTTGCGAGAAGAGCGGCTGAATCACGAAGCGCCAGCCGAAATAAATCTGGCGCGGCTGCTGGCCCTCGGGCACGAAGCGGCAGTCATCAATGCCACCCACAAATTCCGCCTCTTCGTAGGCCCAGGCCGTGACCAGGCTGAGATCGAGACCCTTCACCTCGCCGAGCGCCTTGCGGGCGACGT
>DYEN01000532.1 GCA_020725705.1 Anaerolinea sp. | reverse complement strand
TTTCCGCGAACAATAACGATCCGACGCGTCCGGCCTGGCCGGGGCGAAATCCAGACTGTGAGGGGCGGGCCTTGTGCCCGCCTGATTTTGCCCCTGCCGCCGCGCCGTGTGACCGCTCAAACCCACGACTGAGGAGTACCGCTGCGTTGACCGACCTACATTCCCCCGGCCCTTCACCCGTGCGCCGCACGCGCATGCGCCTGGCGTTTGCCGGAGTTGCACTCGCGATCGCGCTGGGCGCGGCTGCGGGTGTGTGGTGGGCCGTGCGGCCGGGCGAGGATCTGGCCGCGCCGACCGCAACCCCGCCGATCCCGTCTGACCTCGCGCCGGACGCCGTGACGGACCCCCCCTTTCCTTCGCTGACCTACGGCATCCACACCTTTCTGTGGTGGAACGAAACGACGCGCACGTTTGATCTGGACATGGTGCGGCTGATGAACTTCACGCATGTCAAGCAGCGCTTCGCCTGGCTAGATGTCGAGCCTCAGCCGGGCGAGTGGCACTGGCAGCACGCCGACGCCGTGGTGGACGAGGTCGAATATCGCGGGCTGGAGATCGTCGCGCGGATCGACGGCGCGCCGGATTGGGCAGTGCAGCCGCTTGACGCGCCCGACGACGCCCCGATCGATCTGGGCGCGTGGGCCGAGTATTGCGGCGCGGTCGCGGGTCGTTACCGGGGCCGGATCGCCGCGTACCAGGTCTGGAACGAGCCGAATCTCCGCGTCGAGTGGTACGGCAATCCGCCGAACGCCGCCGGATACGTCAGGCTGTTGCGCGCCTGCGCCGAGGCGATCCGCGCCGCCGACCCGGACGCGATCATCATTTCAGCCGGGCTGGCCCCGACGGGTGGCCCCATGCCGGACGCCATGCCCGATCTCGACTACCTGCGCCAGATGTACGCCGCCGGAGCCGCGCCCTATTTCGATGTGTTGGGGCTGAACGCGCCCGGCTATGCTGCCGCGCCCGAAGTCTCGCCGGACGAAGCCGAGGCCACCTACGGCCACCGCTGGATGGCCTTCCGGCATGTCGAGGATGCGCGCGCGATCATGGTCGAGCAGGGGGATGCGGCCAAGCAGGTTGCGCTGCTGGAAGTGGGCTGGACAACCGACCCGCGCCCTGATGTGATCTACGCCTGGCACGCGGTCGACGAGGCGACTCAGGCGGCCTATCTGGTCGGCGCCTATCGCTGGGCGGCCCAGCACTGGCGGCCCTGGGTCGGGCTGATGGTGACGATCTACATGGCGGATATCAACTGGACCGAGGACGACGAAGAATACTGGTGGGCGATCAACACGCCCGGCTATCCACCCCGCTATCGCCAGGCATACATCGATCTGGCGAACATGGAGAAGGTGATGGGCGACCGGGTGATCCCGGCGCGGGATCCCGGCGCGCCCGAAGCGCAGTTCGTCCCGACGCTGCCGCCGCGCAGCTCCCCGTGAGCGGTTGCCCGCTCACGCGCTTCGCCGACCGGGGCTAATTCGCGGCTGGCCGGGCGCTGATGTTCCGGCGGCGGGTGAGTGTTTTCGGTTCCCACCGCATCAGGACCAATAACACCACAAACCACGCCACGACGCCGGTCACCCGCGAGTCGAGGTGCGAGCCGTCATTAGGGAATAGCGACCAGCTTACATTGTCCATGCTATGAACGAGAATGGCCGCGACGACGCTTTTGCCCGTGTTGTTGAAAATCCAGACCATCACCACGCGCAAGGCGACGGAGTAGATGCTGTGCCAGAGGATCCAATCTGTGGACCGGCCGGCCTGGATATTGGGCACAATGTGCCATATTTGCCACACGAGGCCCACAACGAGGCCCGCCATCAGGGCGCCCCAACGCTGCTGGAGCGGCTCGGTTGCATAGCCGCTCCAGCCCAGTTCTTCAGCCGCGGCGGGGATCAGGAACATCAGGAAATAAATTGGGGCGGCGGCCAGGGGAACTTCGATCCGATCGGGCAGAGGCAGGTCGGCCCACCGCATGATGAGGTACGACACCGCGTAGATGAGAGGGACGAGGACGAAGATGGCGATATACCAGGTTTTGTTGCCAATCTGTTTGTAATCGAGCGCCCGCTTCAGAAGCCGCTTTACGCTGTATAGGCCGCCGGTGGAATAGGACAGGATGGACGCGGCGATGACCGGCGTGATCCACATGAACGAGCTTGCGGGGAGATCCATCGGCACCGGCAGCTTTTTCCCCCCAAGCAGCCAGAACGGAACGGAGAGTGCGTAAACCAGCAGGAAATACTTCCAGGGGAATCTCTCGGGCGAACTGTGAGAGCGCATCACCTGTCGTTCCTTTGCATGCGTCGCAGACCGATTGCTGCGAATTTGTCCATTATCCACACTTGCCGCCAACGGACAATTGCGCACTCGCGCGCCCTGGCCGGCGTCGCCGGCGCCCGGTTTGTCGCTTTTAGTCGCACCACCAAGCGTGTTACAATGGCACGTTATCGCAGCGCCCGGCATGAGAGGGGTGCTGGCCAAGTATGGTTCGAAACCCTGAAGGCGCCAGATCGTGGGCGCGTTTCAGGTCAGGAGCAGCTTTGAATCGCAGACTAGAATATTCCCTGATCGTCGGTTTGCTTTTGTTGGCGGCGGCGCTGCGGGTGTGGGATCTGACACGCCTGCCGCCGGGCTTCAACACCGACGAACTGGCGCATATCCGCATCACCGAGACGGTTCGCCAGGGTCACATCGCGATCCACTATCAGGTGGGCGACGATGTGGGGCGCGCGGGTCTGTACGCATTGGGCAACGCCATCCTGGTGTCGCTGGTTGGCGACGGACTGCTCGGCTACCGGGTGCTGTCGTGGGCGGCGGGCATGGTGCTGCTGGCGCTGATCTACGCGCTGGCGCGCCGCTTGTTCGGCCCGCCGGTGGCGCTGATTGCCCTGGGGCTGAGCGCGGTTAACTTGCAGGCGATCTTGCTGGCGCGCACCGTCACCCCGGAGACGCTGGTCCCGTCTTACATCACCCTGACGTTGCTGGTGCTGGCGCGCGCCTTCAACCTGCGGCGCGAAGTGCGCTTCCGCCTGCCGTTGACGCTGCCCTTTGCTCTGCTGGGCGTGTTGTTCGGGCTATCCGGCTATCTGCACTACGCCGCGCTGCCGCTGGGGCCGATCGGGGCCGTGTTTTTTGGGCATCTGCTGC
This sequence comes from Anaerolinea sp., assembly GCA_020725705.1. GTDB lineage: Bacteria > Chloroflexota > Anaerolineae > Aggregatilineales > Aggregatilineaceae > DYGX01. The sequence continues at coordinate 1,878 of DYEN01000532.1, read as the reverse complement.
TCACCCGCCAGCCACTCTCGCGCCGGGTGTGGAACGCGATGCTGTTTGTGGTGGTGCTGGCGACGGTGGTCGCCCTGCCGTATCTGATCTCGACGGCGCGAGAGACGGCCATCAGCGAGCCGTATGTGCTGTGGACGGAGCGCCCGCGTTCGCTGTCTGACGCGATCGACGGGGTGCTCGGCGCGTTTGGCGGGCTGGTGTGGAAAGGCGACCCGCGCATCACGCACAACCTGCCCGACGTGCCGCTGCTGGGGCCGCTGATGGCGCTGCTGATGATCGTTGGCGTGGTGGAAGGGCTGCGGCGCTGGCGCGAGCCGCGCTATGCCCTGTTGCTGCTGGTGCTGGCCGCCGGGCTGGTGACCGACGCTTGGGTGCGTACCGAGCCGAGCTTCGCGGCCAATCTGGCGGCGTGGCCGGCGGCGTTTATCTTGGCCGGTGTGGGGGCTGCCGTCCTGGCCCGCATGCTGCGTGGACGCGGCTGGGCGCATGCCTGGCAGCCGGTCGGCATCTTGTTGGTGGGGGCGCTGGCGGTGAACATCCTTGTGACGCGGCACCGCCTGTTCGATACCTGGCGCGAGCACCCGGAGATGACCTCGGCCTATCACGCGCATCTCGGCTACATCGCGGCCTATCTCGACCGTTCCGCCGATGGCCTGCCGGTGTCGCTCTGCACGCATCCCCTGCGCGGCAAGAACGAGGTGGACCTGACCGCGCGGCAGATGCTCAACCTGATGATGCACCGCGATAACCTGCCCATCCGTCACTCGGACTGCGAAACCGGGCTGGTGTTCATCAACGCAGGCGCGCCCATGCGCTTTATCTACGGCAGTCCGCGCGGGCCGGAGGTCATGCGCCCCGAGCTGAAAGCCTGGCTCGATCAGGCCCGGCCGCTGCCCGCCGACCACCTGCCGGATGGCACCGTGCTGTGGGTCGATGTCGAAGAGCGCATCATGGACGCGGGCGGCTATGCCTGGGGCCAGCTTGCCGAGACGTATTTCGTCGGGCGGGACGAGCCGGCGCCCGTCCGCGCGCCGCTGGCGATCAAGCTCGAGCGCAATTTGACCTTCGCCGGGTACGATCTCTTTCCGCGCCAGCGCCCGCCGGGCGGCACGCCGATCGTACTGGTCACGTACTGGCGCGTGGACGGCGAGGTGCCGGCAGACGCGGGCATCTTCGCGCATCTGGTCGACTATTGGGAAAACCCGGAAACGAACCAGATGGTTCCGCTGCTGGAGCCATGGGCCGAGGCGAATTCGCTCGACGTGATGGCAAGCGGTCTGCAAAACCGCGATTTCTTCGCCCAGGTGCTTTATATCTACATGCGCGATGACCTGCGGCCGGGCAACTACGCGCTGGTGATCGGCGCGTACCAGGGTAACGTCTTCAACCGGCTGGGGGTGCTCGATCCGGCCACCGGCGCACGGCGTGGCGACCGGCTGAGCCTGGGCACCATTGAGCTGACGGCGCAGCCGAATGACGGCGGCCAGGCAGACTCGCCCTGAGCGGCGGGCGTCCACAGCGCGCACATCATGCCTACGATACAAAGCGGGAGCAGCGGTGATCACGCTTGATGGCAGCCAGGGTGAAGGCGGGGGGCAGATCATCCGCACGGCGGTGGCGCTCAGCGCGATCACCGGCCAGCCGGTCCGGATCGAGCATATGCGCGCCGGGCGCGAGAATCCCGGCCTGCGCCCGCAGCACGTCACGGCGGTCGAAGCGGTGGCTGCCATCTGCGACGCGGTCACGCGGGGTGTTGAGGTTGGCTCGGACACGCTGACTTTCGAGCCACGCTCACCGGTCCGCGCGGGCGAGTATGAGTGGGGGGTGGGGACGGCCGGCTCGGCCTGCCTGGTGGCGCAGACGGTGATTCTGCCGCTG
>DYEN01000531.1 GCA_020725705.1 Anaerolinea sp. | reverse complement strand
TGCGGATGAACACACCCCGATCGCCGGCCAGATCGACCATGCGGATCCGGTCGCCCAGCACCGCCCCGCCGCTGAACGGGCTGGTCGGGTCCACGGCGATGATCCCGACGGTCTGCCCCCGCTTGCGCAGCGTGCGCGTCAGCGCGTTGACGACGGTCGATTTGCCGGTGCCCGGCGCGCCGGTAATACCCACCAGGTATGCCCGGCCGGTGTGCGGATAGAGCCGCGCCAGGGCCGCGTGCGAATCTGGCGTGCGGTTCTCCACGCGGGTGATCAGGCGCGCGAGCGTGCGGCGATCGCCGGCGAGGAGATCGTCGACCCAGTCCTGTGCTGAGGCGCGGGTCATTGGGGCGCCGAACGGGATGCCACAGCCTGGCGGATGTGCGCGATGGTGTCTTCGGTGCTGGTGCCCGGTCCGAAGACGGCGCTGACGCCCATGGCGCGCAACGCCGGGACGTCGTCGTCCGGGATGATCCCGCCGACGATCACGATCACATCGTCCAACCCTTCGGCCCGCAGCAACTCGATCACGCGCGGGACCAGCGCCATGTGCGCCCCGCTGAGGATCGACAGGCCGACCACGTCGACATCTTCCTGCAGCGCCGCCTCGGCGATCATCTCGGGGGTCTGGCGCAGCCCGGTGTAGATCACTTCCATGCCCGCGTCGCGCAGCGCCCGCGCTACAACTTTCGCGCCCCGGTCGTGCCCGTCCAGGCCCGGTTTGGCGATCAGCACGCGGATTTTTCGTTCGCTCATCCGTGTTGGCTCCATGAGAAGTATGCCATTCTGCTCTCCGATTATACCGGAAAGCGCGCAACCAGGGCGGCACGCGCGCCGCTTAGAGCTGCGGATTGAGCACGAAATAGATCGAGAAGATCGCCAGCGAGAACACCGTATAGAGCATCAGCACGTTGTTGACGTAGCGCTTTTCCTCGGGCATGTCCTGCCGCATGTAGAGCGGGATGATAAACGGGGGCGGCATGACCAGCAGTGTGAAGAGCGCGATCTCGAACGGGCGCTCCAGGTCCAGCAGGCCGCGAATGACTACCACGCCCAGGATCAGCGCCAGCGGGATGAGAATCGCCAGCCGGATCGCGATCACCAGCGCCGCCTCGCGCACCCCGGCCCGGTCCAGCCGGATCCCGTAGCCGACGATGATCAGGATCAGCGGGATGGTGAGCGCGCTGAGGAAGCCGAGCGTCGCCATGATGCCGCCGGTGATCGGTTTTTCGTAGAGGAACGCTTGCGCGCCGAGCAGGTTGAGCGCGATCCCGGCCAGGATTGCCACGATGACCGGCGAACGGAAGAACGACCCGACAAGCTGCCCGGGGCTTTGCAGCCCGTCGCGGGTCATCAGCAGCAGCGCCAGGAAAATAAACCAGATGAACAGCTCGTGCCCCAGGTCGATCACCGCGATATAGCCGATGTTCTCCAGGCCATAGGCGCTGCCGAACAGGCTGACGCCCAGCATCCCATATTCAAAGCCGGTCATCAGGAAGGGGAAATAGGGGTGCGGCACGTCAAGCCGGCGGCGCAGCACCAGTCCCAGGAGATAGAGCGCAATACACAGCGCGGCCATCATCACGAACACGACCAGATAGGTCGATTTCATTTCGATCTGCAGGAACGAAATGAACAGCACCGACGGCAGCGCCAGATTGACCGCGATCTTGCGCAGGTCGTCGATGGCGCGATCCGGCAGGAATCGGCTGCGCCGGATCCAGGCGCCCAGGCCAATCAACAGGAAGATCGGCAAAACCCGGTTGATGATCTCGGTGGTCTGATCCATGCGTGGCTGAGAACTCCGTCAGCAGGTGCAGTGGCGGCGAACGGTTCTGCACGCGGCGGGGCAGGGATGCAGGGCGGCAGAACGAGCATGAGCGCTCGCCACCTATTGTACTCGCTTTGTGCGGGCGTGCCCGCGAGGCTCACCGCGACGAAGACGGGGCGGGCCATCGGGCGGCCCGCCCCGTGTGTGTGATGCGGCGCTGAGACCGTAACGGCTACTGCACCGGCACGGCGTCGAGGTTGCCCTCGGCGCGGGCATACGTGGCCGACACCCAACCCTGGCCGCCGCCGAAGTCGATCAGGTACCAGCTTGCGTCCGCGTTGCGCGCCAACAGCGGGTAGCGGTTCGGAGCGCCGACGCGGCCCAGGATCTCGGTGTCTGTCGAAGGTCCCTGGCGCACGTTGAGCGTGCTGACAGCCGGCGCGGCGAAGACACCCGTTGGTGACTCTGCCGGAGCCGGACCTGCCGCGCCGCCCGCCGGACCGGCCGGAACCGACGCGCCGCTCTTGTAGGCGGCGATCATCTCGCGCGCCAGGTCGAGGTAGAAGGTGCCGTACTGCTGGCTCGGCTCGATGTGACTGTTCTCGGGGAACTCGTTCCAGCTGGTGATGATGATCATGTGCGGGTTGGCGGCTGCCGCGCCCGCGAAGCTGCGCCGGAAGTAGTCGCCATTGCCCCGGCTCCGCACAACCGGATTGGCGCGCCCCAGCCGGGATTCGTCGAAGCCGGGCATGGCGGTCGCCACGAAGTACCCGCCCCGGCTCATGGTGCGGCTGGCCCAGGACGCGTTGGTGCCCGCCGGGTTGCCGCTCCAGGCGATGTTGTACAGGTTCAGCCCGTCGAACACGCCCACGTAGGCCAGCGCGTCGCCTTCCGCGATCCAGATCGTGTTGTGGTCCGGATCGACCTGGGCGCGGATTTCGCGCCACTGCGCCGGGCTGAAGCGCTGCTGCTTCCAGAAGAAGATCACCGGCTTGCCGTCATAGCGCAGATAGGCCGGGTGATTGGCAAGCGTGTGCACCGCATAGCTGACCGCATTCTGCGCAGACTCGACCGTGCTGAGGAAACCCTGGCCCATGTCCACATCGACCGCCGCGCGGAAGCCATGCGCCGCCGCCTGATCGAGCAGGCCGTGGAACACGCCGGTGGTGTACGGCTCGTCCGGCCCGAACCAGCTCATCACGAAGCCGTCGATCCCGGCGGACTGCGCCTGGCCGATCTGGCGCGCCATCACGCCGCCGTCCGCCGAGTTGTACGGCTCGGCGGGGCGGTCCACCAACTGCGGATCGTTCCACTGGTCGACGTTAAACCAGCCGTAGAAATAGGCCAGCACGGTCGGTTGGCGCTGCGCCTGGGCCGACGGCGCACCCGGCAGCAGAGTCAGAGCCAGCGCCATCACAATAACGCGACACAACCACTTCGTCATTTCAACTGTTCTCCAATCAACGTGCTACCGATACAACCCTCGCCCGTTGGGTTCTTCCCGGACAGGCGGGCGCCCAATCTTACGCGGTCTGCGCGCCGGACGGAATAGGACTTTAGAACTAGTGTTCGCGTGCGGCACGTGCGGTACGGCAATTCGTTGTGTGATACAATGCAGGTACTGTCACGAAAGCCATAAAATAGCGTTGTGGCCGGAGCACGTCTTATGCAGACTTCGTCCATCCTTTTACGCTGGAGTTCGGGCGTCCGGGCCGGGCTGGTGCTCGCGATTGCGGCGGTGGTGGCAGCGGGCGCGGTGCTGGGCGCCTATGCCTACGCTGCGTGGGACTGGCGCGGGCACGCCTTCGCGGGCTTCTTGCCCACGCGCGAGTTGACCGTAAGCGACAGCGGCCCGTTCGGCAGCGATCCCTGGCCCGCGCTCGATGCCGGGCTGGCCCCTGGCGACCGGATCGTGGGCGTGGGGAATGTGGCGCTCGACGCATTGCCGCCCGGCGAGCGAATCGCCGCGTTTAACCGCGAGATGGCGGCGCGCACGCCCGGCGAGCGCGTCTCGCTGCGCTTCGCGCCGCAGGGCGGAACCGGTCCACGCGGGGCGACCTGTCAGACGGTGAACGGCGCCGCGCTCTGTACCACCCTGATCACGCTGGCGCGGTTTTCGATGGGCGATTTCCTGGGCTTCTTCGGCGTGAGCTGGATCGCTGCGGTCGTGATGTGGCTGGTGGCGCTCGGCCTGATCGTGCGCTGGCCGGACCGCCGCCCGCTGCGGATTCTGGCCGGGCTGGCGGCGGTGCTGGCGGTGGTGGTCGCCGGGCGCTTCGATTCGCTCACGACGCAGCTGTTTGTGCCCGCGTGGCTGGCAGCGCAGGCGCTGGCCGGCGGCCTGGCCGTGCTGTTTGCGCTGACCTTCCCCTACGAGTCGGCGGCGCTGCTGCGCCTGCCGGCGCTGAGCGGGGCGCCGCTG
>DYEN01000530.1 GCA_020725705.1 Anaerolinea sp. | reverse complement strand
TGGCGCTGGCCGCCGCCACCACCCCCGCCGCCCGGCTCGCTGGTGGCGATGGCCGCCGATCCGGTTGTGCTGCGCTACCAGCGCGCGCTCGACACCTGGCTGGATGAAACGCTGATCCCCCCGGCGGTCGAGGCCCTGCGCGAGCTGGCCGATCAAATCGGCCCGCCGGATGTGATCGTGACCGATCCGTTTCTCAGCGCGGCGGCGCTGGCCGCCGAATTGCTCGATGTGCCGCTGGTGGTCGGTGGATGGCCCGCCGGGCCGCCCCTGGACGACGATCAACTGGCCTACGCGCAGCAACCGGTCGGGCGCGAGGGCGCGGCGCGGCTGGAACGGCTGTGCCGGCAGTTCGGGCTGGAAGGGGCAAACTTCGGCGGTGGCGCTGCCCCGTGCGTCCAAAGCCCACACCTGCACATCAGCTATTTCAGCCCGTACTGGTACCAGGGCGAGTCGTACCTGCCGCAGACCGTCTTCGTCGGCGGGCGGGCCAGCCCGCCGCGCGGTCAGCCGCCGGGCTGGCTGGCCGAGATCCCCGCCGATCGCCCGCTGGGGCTGGTGACGCTCGGCAGCGTTTTCACCGGGGACGCGGGGTTCTTCGTCTGGGGCGCGCGGGCGCTGGCCGAAAACGGCCTGATCCCGCTGGTCGTGATCGGCTACAATGCCGAGGTGCTCGCGCAGAAAGAGGCGCTCAAACGGCGGTTGCCCGGCGGGACGCGCCTGCTGAACTGGGTCGATTACGATCATGTCTTCCCGCGCCTGAGCGTCATCATCCACCACGGAGGTATGGGCACGACTCACGCCGCGATTCTGCACGGTTTGCCGCAGATCATCACGCCCCACGCCGCCGACCAGCGCGGTCAGGCGCGCCGCGCCCGCCAGGCGAAGGTCGGGCTGGAGCTGCGCTCGCGCGAGATTCATCAGGGCCAGCTTCCCGCTGCTGTGAATGCGATCCTCACCACGCCGCTGGTGCAGGACGCCGTGCGCAGCCTGCGGGATGCGTTTGCGGCGCTGGGTGGCCTGCAGCGTGCCGCTGAGCTGATCGAAGAAGTCGCCCTGGGGCGCAGGCTGTCACCATGAGGCGCGCAGCATGGATCGGGATGGCGCTGGCCGCGGCTCTGGCCGGGCCGGTGCTGGTGTGGCGGTTGTGGGACTGGGGCGCGACGCCCGCCGAGCGACACCGCGCCTTGCCCGGCGACGCGCTGGTTCCCGCGCCGCGCATAAAGTCCACCCGCGCCGTTCGTATTGCCGCGCCGCCGGGTGCGATCTGGCCTTGGCTGGTGCAGATCGGCTGGCGGCGGGCCGGCTGGTATAGCTATGACACGCTCGAACGGCTGGTGGGCGCGGCGGACTTTGTGGACGGTCCGCGTTCGGCCTGGCGCATCGTGCCGGAGCTGCAAAGGCTGGCGGTTGGCGATGTGATCCGGCTGGGGCCGGAACCGGCACCCGCGTTCACCGTCGCGCAGATCGAGCCGGAGCGGGCGCTTGTCCTCAGCGCCGTTGACGACTCTGCCGGGCTGGCGGTGTCGTGGGCGTTCGTGCTGGAACCGCACGGGGACAACACGCGCCTGATCGCCCGTTTCCGCCTGGCATACCCGCCCGCGCTCGCCAGCCATCTGATGTGGGGCGTATCCGAGCTGGCCCATCTCGTCATGGAGCACCGGATGCTGCGCGGCATCCGCGCAC
>DYEN01000529.1 GCA_020725705.1 Anaerolinea sp. | reverse complement strand
CGCGCCGCCCGCTGTGCCGGTGATCGGGAACGTTCATGCGCAGCCACTGACCGATGTGAGCGCCATTCGCTCCGAACTGGCGGCGCAGCTTACGTCGTCTGTACGGTGGACCGAATCCGTCCAGGCGATGAGCCGGGCAGGGATCACCACCTTCGTCGAGCTTGGCCCCAAGGACGTTCTCTCCGGCTTGATCAAGCGGATCGACCGCAACGCCGAGCGTGTCGCACTGAACAGCGCCGCCGCCGTCCGCGCCTTCTTGGACACCTTTGACTGATTGCTGTGCATATTGCACAGTTTTTTGCCCGCCGCCCGAGCACGGATCACAATTTCGTGTTTCGGGCGCTTTTTCTTTTGGATTGATCGCACAATTCAGGCCCTTGAAGCGAGATTACGCTGCTCTATAATGACCCATGTATATAGTCCGGGCGCTTACACAAGCAGGAGAACACAGCCGCATGAACGACAAAGCCCGCGAGATCGTCGAACTCAGCAAGAAGGAAGAAGTCAAGTTCATCGACTTGCAGTTCACCGATATCTTCGGCGTGACGAAAAGCGTGACGCTGCCGACCGACCGCCTTGAGGAAGCGCTCGAGCGCGGGGTCTGGTTCGACGGTTCGTCGATCCAGGGATTCGCGCGCATCCAGGAATCGGACATGTTCCTGCAGCTTGACCCGGTGACGTTCCGCATCCTGCCGTGGACGCGCAACAATGGCACCGAAGACCTGCGCGCGCGGATTCTGTGCGACGTGTACTCGCCGGATGGGACTCCGTTCGAAGGCGACCCGCGCTATGCTTTGAAGCGCGCCGTGAAACACGCCGAAGAACTGGGGTTTGTGTACAACACCGGGCCAGAGCTGGAGTTCTTCCTGTTCCGCGTGCGTGACGGCGAACAGCAGGCGGTGCCGCACGACGTGGGCGGCTATTTCGATTTCTCGCCGGGCGACGAGGCGCAGCGCGTGCGCAGCGACATCGTCAAGGCGTTGCAGGCCCTGCGCATCCATGTCGAGATGAGCCATCACGAAGTTGCCATCGGCCAGCATGAAATCGACTTCAAGTACGAGCCGGCCCTGCACTCAGCCGACAACGCCATCACCTTCAAATATACGGTGAAAGGCATCGCCGCCAAGCACGGCCTGTTCGCCACCTTTATGCCCAAGCCCATCTTCGGGATCAACGGCAGCGGGATGCACGTGCACCAGAGTCTGACCGACATCAAGACCGGCACCAACCTGTTCTACGATCCCGATGGCGAGTACAAGCTCTCGAAGCTTGCACGCCATTTTATCGCCGGCCAGTTGGAGCACGCCCGCGGTATGGCAGCGGTGGTCGCCCCCACAGTCAACAGCTACAAACGCCTGACGCCCGGCTACGAAGCCCCCGTCTATGTCTGCTGGGCGCAGCGCAACCGCTCGGCCATGATCCGCGTGCCGCGTTACTCCCCCGGCCGCGAGCAGAGCACGCGTGTCGAGCTGCGCTTCCCGGACCCAAGCTGCAACCCTTATCTGGCCTTCGCGGTCATGCTTGAGGCCGGCCTCGACGGTATCGAGCGCGAGCTGGAGCCTCCCGACGCGGTCACGGATGACGTCTTCCACTGGTCGCAGGAAGAGCGTGCGGCGAACGGCGTTGCCACGCTGCCCGGCACGCTTGAAGAGGCCCTGGACGAACTGGCCAAAGACCAGGTCATTTGCAACGCGCTGGGCGAGCACATCTACGGCGTCTACGACCGGGCGCGGCGTGCCGAATGGGAAGAATACCGGATTCACGTCACCAGTTGGGAAACCGAGCGCTATCTCTACACGCTCTAGGTCTCTACGCCGTCCACCGGCGCGAGGCAGCCACCAGGTCTGGCTGCCTCTTTTTTTGCGCCGAGTGCGGAGCGTGGTACGCTAGACGCATCTGTCGCCCCTGGATTTGCGCAGCCGTTGGAAGCAACGCAGCATGTCGTCGAGCAGCCAGCATCACAAATCGCTTGCAGCCCAGCAGGGCCCCGTCGCACTGGCCGTTGTCACCGTCAGCGATTCACGAACGCCCGAGACAGACACCAATTACGCGTATCTCCGGTCGGCCATCGCGGAAGCCGGGCATTCCCTTACGGCCTATCGCTTGGTCAAGGATGATGCGGCCCAGGTCGAGGCCGTGCTCGATGAGATGGTCGACAGCGGCGCGCGGATCGTCCTGTTCAATGGCGGGACCGGCATCTCTGCCCGCGACCGGACCTTCGACGTGCTCAGTCGCAAACTGGAGAAGACCTTGCCGGGCTTCGGCGAGATTTTCCGCATGCTGAGCTACGAGCAGGTTGGGTCGGCGGCCATGCTCTCGCGCGCGGTCGCCGGAACCTACCGGGGCGCGGTCATCATCTCGGTTCCCGGCTCGCCAGCCGCCGTCCGGCTGGCCTGGGAGAAGCTAATTCTGCCCGAGATCGCGCATCTGGCGTGGGAGCTGACACGGTGAATCGCCGACCTCAAAATGCTATCGTTTGCCGGAAATCAGCATTGACGCGCGGGCGCGCCCTGGTATAATACCAAGCGTTCTGCGGCGACGTAGCTCAGCGGTAGAGCAGGGGACTCATAAGCCCTGGGTCGTGTGTTCAAATCACACCGTCGCCACCATCCCGGCCTCTTGCCTGGCAAGAGGTCTTTTTGTTGCGGTCTGGCGCGCTGCCGGTTTCGCCGCCCGGCAAAGTGGCGTACACTTAGGTCAAAGTGCGCTCCGGTGAATGGGGGTAGGCCGATGACCAAGCGCCCGGACCTTTTCAACCAGGCCAATCTCGAGGAGGTCTTGCGCCAGCAGGGCTGCCCCGAGTCGTTCATCTCCACAGCCGTCAGCAACTTCCGCCTGTTCGTGCCGCTGCTCTTCGCCCAGCTAGGCGAAGAGCGCGTGTTTGATTTGCTCTACGCAGCACATGCCGAGCTGGGTTTGGGCGAGCAAAAGTCGGCCTGGCGGTCAAGCGCGAAGTATCTCGTGGCCTGGGCCGAGCGCGAAATCGAGCTGTACAAAGCGCGACGCGGCACGGACGGCAGCCCACAGCACCAGGCCGGGCACGAGGTCCAGCCACGCCTGCTCTGAGCGCCCAGGGGCAAGGTTGCCGGCAGCGTGAGAACGGGTACAATCCCCCGATGCTGCTTTGGACAGGCTTCGCACGAAAGTTGTGAGGTGGTTGCATGAAACGCGCGTTCATCGTCTTCTTCGGCCCGCCCGGCTCCGGCAAGGGAACGCAGGCGAAGATGGTCGCAGAAGAACTGGGGCTGGTGCAGATCTCCACCGGTGAGCTGTTCCGCCAGCATCTCGCCGAGCAGACGCCGCTCGGCCATCAGGCGCAGGAGTACATTTCACGCGGGGCGCTTGTCCCCGATGAGATCACAATCGGCATGGTGCGCCAGCGCCTTCAGCAGCCGGACTGCGCCACCGGTGCTATCTTCGATGGCTTTCCGCGCACAGGCGAACAGGCCGCGGCACTCGATGAACTACTGGCGGAACTCGACGCCGAATTGTGCATGGTAATCGATTTCACCCTGCCGCTCGAAGTTTCGCGCGCCCGGCTACTTGGCCGCCAGGAAGGGCGCGTCGATGACCGGCCCGAAGTGATCGAAAAGCGGCTTTCGGATCACGCGCAGGTTGAGGCCAGCGTCATGCCCCACTATCGCGCTAAGCCGGGTCTGGTAAAAACGGTCAACGCGGACCGCCCAATCGAAGCCATCTTCGCGGATGTCCTGGCGCTCGCTCGAAGCTGCCTGGAATAGCACCGCCAAACGTCGCGGTTAGCAGAGCAAGCGCACCTGGCCGCCGCCCGCCGAGTTGCCAACCCGACACGGCCCGCGGCGGCCTGAACGCGGGGGGCAGGTGACGGGATGAGCATCACGAAGCCTTTATCGCAGTTGAGTCCGGGGCAGCGCGTCGGGCCGTACACGATCCGGCACCTCGTCGGCCGGGGACGCCGGGCTGAAGTCTACCGTGCGTCGCGCACCGGGTCGCGCAGCGACGTGGCGGTCAAGGTGTTCCTGCCCGGCGTCATCCGAGGCCCATCCCACGCCACCTGTTTCCTCGAAGAAGCTGCACGTCTAGCGTCCCTGGTTCACCCGCACATCGTGCGCATCTACGACTTTGGCGCCGAGCACGAGCGCGAGCTGTACTTCATTGCCATGGAATTTCTGCCGGGCGGGACGCTGCGCGACGGTATCGCCGCCCACCCTAGCGGCTACCCGCGCGACGATGCGCTGCGCTTCTTTACACCGGTTGTAGACGCCGTGGCTGCCGCCCACGATCAGGGCATCGTGCACGCCAACCTGCGCCCGGAGCAGATTCTCCTGGGGGTGGACGGCAGGCCGGTTCTGACCGATTTCGCCACGGCGTGCCTGGATACGGCGGCCCAGCCCGCTCAGCCCATCCCGCTCAGCACCATCGCCTACTGGGCGCCCGAACAGGCGGCGCAGCTTCAGCCGACGCCGGCGGTAGACGTCTACGCACTCGGCGTGCTGCTGCACGAGCTGGCGGTGGGAGATGTGCCTTTCAAGGGGAACACACGTGATGAGATCGTCGCGCAGCATCTTTACGATGCGCCTGTCCCGCCCAGTCAGCACAAAGCCGGGCTGGATCCGCGCATCGAGCGCGTGATCCAGATCGCGCTGCAGAAGAATCCAAAGGACCGGTTCGTGTCGGTCAGGGAAATGGTCGCCATGCTCAACAGCGCCGGTGGCGATGACTACGCGACACTGAACCTGGATAGGCGCCTGACCCACGACGTGCGGCGGCGTTCGGAACAGAACGCGTTTCGGAAAACCCGCGCTGTCCCTACCCCGCAGGACGACACCCCGCCGCCGAAGCCCGCCTCGAAAAAGCCCTGGCTGATCGGCGCCGGGATCGGTCTGGGGCTGGCCGTGCTAGCATTGCTTTTGCTCTAGGCCGGGGTGTGCCGGTCCCTCACCCGGCTGAGGGCGTTTCCATCCTCAACAATCAGGACGTGCCCGTTATCCAGCCGGACATCGAACGACAGCGTTTCGGTGCTGCGCAGCGAGCCGTCGGCGCCCCATAGCGGCGTGAGCGTGTAATCTGCGATGGGCACATGCGCCCGCCCGCTCTCGACCGTTCCCATGCTGGAACTGGCCACCACCACCAGAGCGTGCTCATGATCGCGCCGGACGAAGACGATCAGATTCGGGTTATCGCCGTATCCCATGGCGCACGTCGCCGGATCGGGGTTGGACAGCAGCGCGTCATAGCGCCGGCGCAGACCAAACGCGTAACGAATCGACCCCACCAGATTGTGCGGTCGCGTCCAGTTGTATGCCCATTCGCTGAATAGCGGCAGCGACTCGGTCGGGTGCGCGCGGAGCATCTCAGGCGTGAAGTTCAGGCCGGTGTTGATCGGCTTGGTCTCCATCAGCTCAAACCCGCTGTGGATGGTCGGGATGCCCGGCACGACGACACTCATCGCCAGCGCGTAATGCACGAACTCCAGCGGATACGGGCGGGTATAGGCGCGCGGGGTGTTGTGGTTTTCGGGCGTCGCAAAGAACGGCACGGGCACGCGCTCTCGGGTCAGCCGCCGCAAGAACTCGCGCAGCCGGTCGGGCTGGTGCAGGTCGAACAGGAAATAGCCGACCACCGCATTGTAACCTTCCGCGGCGCTCTGCGCGTCGATCGCGAAGTTCTCGTCCCAGAAAGCGAAATCCGGATTGATCTGCCGGGCCGCAGAGACCATGCGCTGTTTCAGCGCCGACGGCAGCGCGTGTCCCATATCGATCATGACCCCGTCGATACCGAAGCGTTCCTGGTACGACGGGATGATCCCCACAATCGCATCCCACAAATCCGCGACGGCGTTTTCGGGCCTGGCCAGACGCCGGTCGTACATGCGGATCGTGTTATAGGCGACGTAGTTGAAGTCCGGATGATCGTACAGCCGCAAGTAGGTAACATCGCTCCACGGGGGCTGCGGGTCGTCCGGGGGCCAGTCGGAGAACGCGCCGGGAACGCGAACCCGTGTGCCGTCTGGCAGCACGCCAATCCAGCGCCCGTGTTCCAGAAACACGCGGTCCGGCGACGGCGGCGCGGTGAACATCGCTCGATAGGCTTTGGGTGGGGCGGGCAGCGCGGTGAAATCCTGCCGTGCCACTTTATCCTTCACCCGCTGCAACTCGTCGAAGGGAAACACCGGCGCGCCAAAGGCGGCCATGTCCGGCACCCCAGCCTGGCGGTCCGGGATATCGGCACGAATCCAGTAGAACCACTCGGGATGCTGCGCGATCCAGGCAGAATCTTTTGCACCGGTACGCGGCACAAACTCCATCACCACCCGGATCCCAAGCCGGTGTGCCGCCTCGACAAACCCGGCGAACAGGACGTCGACATCCAGCCCCAGCGCCGGCTCGTCCAGGTTTTCGTCAATGCGATAGGGGTCGCGGACGGCATACGGGGAGCCGAGCGTCCCCTTGCGCCCGTCGCGGCCCACAGTATTGACCGGCAGCAGGTGCACGGTGTTGATTTCCATACTGCGCAGGTAGGGCAGAATCGCGATGCACTTCAGCAGCGACCCGGTCTCGCGCCAGCCATCCGCGCCCGGCTCGATCGACAGCGCGCCGTCCTGATCGTGATCAAAGGCAGTCGTCACGCGCGGGAACAGGTTATACACGCGGGCATGGCGTGACCAGTCTCCCCCACCTGCGCCCTGAACCAGGGGGACGGGATCCTCGCGCAGAATCGCCTTCAGCCGTCCGGCATAGAACACATAAGGGTTCACAGCCTGGGCAGACGTGTTCTGCGCGTCAATCCACAAACCGGGGAGATAATACGGGACGGATAGCTTGCGACGCCGGTAGCGATGCAAGGCGGCGATGATTTCTTCGATGGCAGACATAAACGAACCAGACTCCTCGGACAGTGATGGAAATCGGGCCGGCAGCGCGCACGCCGCCGCTCAATTCCACGAGGGATAACACCGCGCGCTATCCCTCGATGCGCCAGCCAAGACGACAAATCACTGATTATAATCCGGACCGAAAACCTGAACCATGAGCTGGCCGAGCCGCTCCCGGTTGGGCACCAGGATATCCATGCCCTGCCAGTTGGTCGGGATCACATGCTCCCAGCCCACCACCCCGCGGCTGAAGTTCTCAGCCGGGATGTCTTTGACATACCACGCGAGCTGCAGCATTTGATCGAGCGACAACCCGGTCTGGATCCCTTCCCGCAGATCGGCCCACAGGGTAAACGCCTGTGGTGCCAGCCGGGCGATCATGTCGTAGGCCAGGACGCGATCGCGCACCGCGTAGATTACTTCTTGCTGGCGGCGCTGGCGGTCGATGTCATCGGAATTGTGCCGGCTGCGCGCATACTTCAGCGCGGTCGCCCCGTCCATATGCTGCCACCCGGCCCCGATGTAAAACGGGTCGTAGCCGTAATTCATGTCCGGATAGGTCGGGTCGTTGATCGGCTCGCGGACGTAGACGTCGATCCCACCAATCAGATCGATCAGCTTGATAAACGCGGTGAAATCGATGATTGCGTAGTCGTTCACCGGGATGCCGAAGTTGTACTGAACCGTTTGCATCGCCAGACGCGGCCCCCCACCGGGCGATTCCAGCTCGCCCGCCGCGTAGGCTGTGTTGATGCGGTCCAACCCATAGCCCGGAATATCGACGTAGAGATCGCGCGGGATGCTCAGCAAGCCCACGCGTTTCGTGTTCGGGTCCAGGCTGATCAGGATCATGGTGTCGGTGCGGTAGCCGCCCCCTGCCTCGCCTGGGCGCCGGTCCATCCCCATGACTAGGATGTTAAAGCGTTCTTTGCCGTCCCACGGGCGGATGATCATGCTCTCGCCGTCACCCAACAGCCCCGCTCCGCTCCCGGCTGAGCTGGCTTCAAGGATCCCGCCCGGCCCGTATAGAACAGACGTCGGCTCAATCGGGGCACTCGTCGAGACGGCGCTGTTGCTGCCCGGCCGGGCCGTATCCAGCACCAGAAAGATCGCGATGCTCATGACGGCCGTAACACCCAGCAGCGCCACCGCGATCACGACCCAGGCCCAGTCGTCGGGCGCGCCAAGCTGCCTGCGGACCTTGCGCCGTTGAACCCGTTCGCGCGCCGAGCTGCCGGGGCTGCGCCCCCCGTTCTGGTCGGGCGTCGGCGATTCTGGCCGACGCCGGCGCGGCGCCTGCCCCGGATAGCTGTACCAGTGCCCCGAGGTAAATGCCTCGCGCGGGTCGTGCGATTCGTCGTCGTACGGCCGCCGACCCGGCTCATTATGCGGCTGTGTGGGAACGCGGCGCTCCGGCATCCGTTCACTCCACCCCGTGTCGATACAACCCTATTCTGACGATAATCAATGCCGGTTCAATGTGTTACACTCTTGCTGTTTGCCACCGATTACCCTACGGAGGTTTCCACGCAAGTATGAGTGCGCAAACCTGGCGTCTTCTGGTGACTGGCAGCGCCACAGGCGCGCTGAATATGGCGATTGACCAGGCGATTATGGAAGCGGTCGCCGAAGGGCGCGTGCCGCCAACGCTCCGTTTCTATGCCTGGGACCCGCCGTGTCTCTCGCTTGGCTACACCCAGCCCATCGCCGACATCGACCTGGAGCGGCTCCGCGCGCGTGGCTGGCATCTCGTCCGGCGCATGACCGGCGGGCGGGCCATCCTTCACACCGACGAGCTGACGTACAGCGTCGCGGTCGGCGCAGATGAGCCGATCGTTGCGGGCGACATCGTTTCGAGCTACCGCCGCCTCAGCAGCGCGTTCGTCGAGGGGCTGCGTCGGCTGGGCGCCGATCCGGAAGCCGATAAACGCGCCGATGGAGCCGGCGGGACGAAAGGCCCGGTCTGCTTCGAAGTGCCCAGCCATTATGAGATCACGCTCGACGGAAAGAAGCTGATCGGCAGCGCGCAGGTTCGCAAATTCGGCGCCGTATTGCAGCATGGCACGCTCCCGCTGGCCGGCGACCTGGCACGCATCTGCGACGCGCTGGTCTTCGCAGACGACGCGCAGCGTGCTCACGCCCGCGCGCGGGTGTACCAACGCGCAACCACGCTCGAAGCCGCGCTGGGCCGCACGGTCACCTGGGATGAGGCCGCCGCCGTCATCAGTGCCGCGTTTGCGGACACCTTTGGGCTGCACCTCGAGCCTGCCGATCTGACGCCCGATGAAGCGGCACGCGCCGACGTACTCTGCATCGAGCAGTATGCAACGGAAGGCTGGAACAACCGCTTCTAGGGCTGGCAACTTGGATCGACCGGCGCCTCTGCGGCGCTGCGCTCAAACCGGACGCTTTCAAAACCGAGATCGGTCAGCAGGGCGCGCACGGCCGTCTCCGCCGCGACGTACGCCTGCTCGACCACGTCCAGCTCGCTCGCCATGTCAATCAGATCGTCCTTGGCGCGGCGTTGGGCCACCTGCTGCAGCTCGTTGAGCTTGTCTGTGCAGCTTGTCAGCCCCAGGAAGGTCGTGCCGCAGCTCGCGTCAAGCTGCGCCGCATTTTCGAGGTAGCAGCCCGTGAGCTGTGCGGGCGGCAGGGTAACGGTCACACTGCGCCCCGGCCCAAGCACAATATCGCCTGTGTTAATTGCACTCAGGTCGATCCCTGCCGTGACCCGCCCGATGTAGCGCATTTTCACGAACGGGTCTTTGCGCAGCGGCTGGTCCTCGACCACTTCCTTCTCAATCAGCAGATCGCCGCTCGTCGTCTGGAGCAGCGCCATGTTGCGGATCCCGAGCACGATGATCTGGGTGTTGGCGACCTCTGGCGTCACCGCTTCCAGCCCCAGGAAGGTCCGGACATCGCCGATCACGTCGTCGGCGAAGTCGGTCACCGAATCGGCGAACATCAGCGTGATCAGTGCGCCCACCACCACCATCACCAGGAGCGCCAATCCGCTGTACAGCGCGCAGGTGCTCAGCGCGCTGCGCGGCTGCCGCACGACAACCGTCTGAGGCGGCAGGGGTGGGCGCGCGCGTCGCTTGCGCGGCGTGGGAACCTCTGCGCCGCCCGATGGCGCGCGCACAGCAGCCGGCTCCGGAACGCTCAACCCGCGCGCCGGCTCGGGTGATGTATCGGTGCCGCCCGGCGGACCATCGGCCGGTTGCAGCCCGTCTTGATCGTTTGCCATCGTCCGTCCAACCTTTTCCCCGCGCGGCCCGGTCTGGCCCGCGCTCAGGGTCACTTATAGCGCGAATCCGCAATTGGCGCATCTTCTGGCGTGTGTCACCGGCCCTCGCCCAGGTCGCGAAGCTGGTAGAGCACCCCGTCCCGGAACCCGCGCTGACGGTAGTATGCACGCGTGCCCACCGCCGAGATCACGGCCAGGCGGCGAAAGCCGCGCTCCGCCGCGAGCGCTGCCGCCCGCTCGATCAGGCGCGCCCCCAGGCCGCGATGCTGCGCGTGCGCCGGCGCCTCGTCGCCCACGGCCAGCGATTGGCCGTAAACATGCACTTCGCGGATCATTGCCGCGCCGGCCAGCTCCGGCACAAGCAGCGGCTCGGCAGGCAGCGACAGGCGCAGAAAGGCCGCGATCCGGCGTTCCGGAGTGATAAACTGAAGGAAAAGCTCATCACCGATGCTGCTCGTGTAGGCCAGTTCGTCGAGCGTGAGCGCGTCCGGATCGACCGGGCGATGCCGGATCTCGCGCGAGCGAATGTCGGCACCGCGCAGTCCGCGCTGCGCCAGCTCGCGCTCGACCACCTGCCGGAAGTTAGTGGTTAGGTCACCGGCTACGATGTCGGTTGACGGAATATCGCGCACGACGCGCGTTAACCGGCAGTATTCAGGCGTCGCCAGGAAACACGCGGTTAGCACCTGTAGCAGCTCGTCGTGCGTGTAGGGCCGCCACTCCCCCGCCCGGTAGTGAGCCATCAGCGCCGCGCTCTCGATCAGAGAGCACGGGTAGATTTTCAGTTCGTCTGGGCGAAAACCCGGATCGGCGAACAGACGGTGATAGTCGGCAATGTCGGCTTGTGGAGACGCCCCGTACAGGTTCGGCATCCAGTGCGCGAAGATCTTGAAGCCCGCCAGCCGCAGCAGCCGGACGGCGCGCCGGGTCTGCTCGACCGTGTGCCCGCGCCGGTTCAGGCGCAACACCTCGTCGTCCAGGCTCTGAATCCCGATCTGAACCTTCGTGGCCCCCAGGCGCCTCATGCGGATGACTTCGCCGGGCGTGATATTGTCGGGCCGCGTCTCCAACACCAGTCCAACGCATCGGCACGCCGCGTACTCGTTCTCGCGCTGCACCGCCTCCAGTTCGTCCCAGGTCGCGTATTCGTCTAGCAGGGTTCGCGCACGCCGGCCACGCGCAATCGCCTGAGCCTGCTCGCGCGAGCGCCGCATCTCATCCCGGTAGATCATCTGTACCAGCCGGTTGTAACTCTGCCCTCCGACGGCACCTGGATCAATCTGCACGGCTGCGTCGTGTTCCGGATGCAGTTGCGATCCGGCGCGCAGCGCGTCCCACACCTGCTCTCGGCCATCGATCCCCTGCCCAAAGTCGCGCAGCGCATCGAAGACGCGCTTTACAAACCAGATCTGGTACGTCTCAGGGTAGAACGACCACGTCCCGCCCAGGATGATCACTTCAACCTTATTGGTGGGATGGCCGGTGTTGCGCAGTGCCATCAGCCGCGAATAGGTCTGAAGATACGGATCAAACGCGTTCTGCTCGGCGCGTTGGGCGCCCGGCTCGCTGCTGAGATAGCTTTTCGGCATCCGGATGTCGTTTGGGCAGAAGATGCATTCGCCCGGACACGGATACGGCTTGGTCAGCACGGTGACCGGCGTCACGCCGGACAGGGTGCGGATCGGCTTCATCCGCAGCCGCTCAATCACGGCTTCGTCATACGGCGGCACGCCGTCCGTCCCGGCCAGGGCGCGGTATGCGGCGATCAGCTCATCCTTGCTGAACAGGCCGCGTCCGTCTTTCGGATGGCGTTTCAGGATGCGCGCCAGCCCTTGCCGCGACAGGTTGGGTTCTGCCGCCACAGCCGCTAGAATCTGCGACAGTGGCTCGCGATAACGTTCCAGATCGAGCGCTGGTCGAAATCGTTTCGCCATGGATCTTCCGCCGTCTGCCAACAAACCGTACACAAGTCTAACATGAATGACACCACCGTCGACCATTTGCTCGCGCTGAACCGCGCGTTCTACGAACAGACCGCCGATGAGTTCGATCAGACCCGCGGCAAACCCTGGCCCGGGTGGCGCGCGATTCTGCCGCTTCTGCCGCCTGAGGTGCGGGTGCTGGATGCCGGCTGCGGCAACGGGCGCTTTGGTCGCTTTCTGGTGCAGGAAAGCGCGGCGCGTGTGCGCTACACCGGCGTCGACACCAATCTCGCGCTGCTGGAACGCGCCCGCGCCGCGCTGGCAGAGATTGACGCGCAGTTCTTCGCGCGCGACCTGCTGCGCGACTCGCTGCCGGACGGCCCCTACGATCTGATCGGCCTGTTTGGCGTGCTGCACCACATCCCCGGATACGCGCAGCGCGAGCGGCTGCTGATCGGACTGGCGGCACGGCTGGCGCTGGGGGGAATGCTGTTCTTCTCCGTCTGGCGCTTCTACGAGTTCGAGCGCTTCCGCCGCCGGATCGTCCCGTGGCCCGCCGATCTCGATGTCGAGCCGGGGGATTTCTTGCTCGACTGGCGACGCGGCGCACATGCCCTGCGCTACTGCCATCACATCGACGAGAGCGAGCGGGCCGCGCTGGTGCGCGCCACCGGCCTGAGCGAGCAGATGACCTTCTGCGCAGACGGCGAGAGCGGCCAGAGCAACCGCTACACCCTGCTCCGGCGGGAGCGCTAAGCCGTGTCGTCCGACGAGAAAGCCGCCTGGCTGCAACACCATCTGATTGCTTGGTTTGAGCGCGTCCGCGAAGACCTGCCCTGGCGCCGCGATCGCTCGCCGTATCGCGTGTGGGTCTCCGAAGTGATGCTCCAGCAAACGCAGGTCAGCACGGTCATTCCCTACTTCGAGCGATTCCTAGAGCGGTTCCCGACGGTCCAGGCCCTCGCCGCAGCGCCGCTGGATGACGTCCTAAAAGCGTGGCAGGGTTTGGGATATTACAGTCGGGCGCGCCAGATGCACCGCGCCGCGCAGATCATCGCCGGAGAGCGAGGCGGGCACTTCCCGGAGACCGCCGCCGGGCTGCAAAAGCTGCCCGGCATTGGCCGCTATACCGCCGGCGCAATCGCCAGCCTGGCGTTCGGCCAAGATGCCCCGGTCCTCGACGGCAACGTGATCCGCGTCCTGAGCCGGGTGTTCAACATCGCAGACGACGTCACCACCACATCCACCCGCGATGCGCTGTGGGTGCTGGCAGGGCAGCTGCTCCCACCCGGTCAGGCCGCCGCCTGGAACGAGGGATTAATGGAGCTTGGGCGCCGCGTCTGCACCCCGCGTGCGCCGGCGTGTCCGGCCTGCCCCATTGCGGCCCGGTGCGAGGCCGCCCGGCTGGGGGTGCAAGAGCAACGTCCGGTCAAACCGGCGCGCGCGCGAACGCCGCACTACGACGTCACCGCAGCCGTCATCCGGCGCGACGACGGGCGCTTGCTCATCGCGCAGCGTCCCCTGGATGGCATGCTCGGCGGTCTGTGGGAGTTCCCCGGCGGCAAGCGCGAGCCGGGCGAAACGCTCCAGGCCTGTCTGGCGCGCGAGATCCGCGAGGAACTGGGGATCGAGATCGCGGTCGGCGCGCAAATCGGCACCGTGCGTCACGCCTACACGCATTTCCGCATCACGCTCTACGCGTTCCACTGTACGCTCGTCTCCGGACAGCCACAAACCCTCGGTTGTGTGGCGTGGACCTGGGCGGCACTCGACGAGCTGGACCGCTTCGCCTTCCCTGTGACCGACCAGAAGATCATCGCCCAGCTTCGCGACGGCGGCGGCCAGCTCGCCCTAGACCTGGATATCTGACGCGCGGCGTGGCGCTTGGCAGACGCCGGTCGCTGTGTTATAGATCGTCGCCACAGGACAGTGAGCAAGCGAGGGCGTGATGGCAAGCGAGTTCCAGAGTCGACGCGAGGAAGAACAGGCGATGAAAGCCGCCGGCCGGATGCCACCCGGCCAGTCGCTGACGCAGAAATTCCCGGTCCTGCACTACGGCCCCGTGCCGAAATTCGACCCCGCGACTTGGGATCTGCGCGTCTTCGGCGCAGTGCAGCAGGAGATGCGCTGGACCTGGGACGAGTTTCAGGCGCTGCCCACCGTCACCGTGACGGCAGACATCCACTGCGTGACCGGCTGGAGCAAGTTCGACACCACCTGGGAAGGCGTGCGTTTCCGCGATTTCATCGAACTGTTTGGGCTAACCCCCGAAGCACGCTTTGTCATCGCCCACGCCGAGTACGGATTCACCACCAACCTGCCGCTCGAGGTCATGCTCGAGGATAACGTCCTACTCGCCTACAAATATAACGGCGCCTATCTGGAGCCGGAGCACGGCTTCCCCCTGCGGCTGGTCGTCCCCCAGCGCTACTTCTGGAAAAGCGCCAAGTGGGTCCGCAAGCTAGAATTCAGTCCCGTCGACAAGCCGGGGTTCTGGGAGCAGGCGGGCTACCACAACGAAGGCGATCCCTGGAAGGAACAGCGGCACCAGCACCGCAGCTTCTTCTAGCGCCGGTCCAGGCGCCGCCGCTAGGGCCGGACGTGCCCTTCGCCCTCGATGATCCACTTGTAGGTGGTCAGCGCTTCCAGCCCCATCGGGCCGCGCGCGTGGAGTTTCTGCGTGCTGACGGCGATCTCGGCGCCCAGCCCAAGCTGTCCACCATCGGTAAAGCGCGTGGATGCGTTGACGTAGACCGCCGCCGAATCGACCTCGTCCAGAAAACGCTGCATCGCCGCCGGATTCGACGTGATGATGCCGTCCGAATGCGCGGTGCTGTGCTGGTAAATATGATCGAGCGCCGCGTCCAGGTCGGGCACCACCCGAATCCCCAACACCAGGCTCAACCACTCCACATCCCAATCCCCAGGCCCGGCGGGCTGGACGTGCTCGCCCGGCGGTGCCACCGCTCGCGCCTCGTCATCCACGCGAAAGCTCACGCCATCCTGCGCCAAGCGTTCGACCACCAGCGGGACGAATTGACCGGCAATCGAGCGGTTAATCAGCAGCGTGTCCAGCGCGTTACAGACGGACGGGCGCTGAACCTTTGCGTTCTGCACGATCGCCAGCGCCATGTCGAGATCGGCCGTCTCGTCCACATAGAGGTGGCAGATCCCGATGCCGCCCGTGATGACCGGGATCGTACTGTTCTCGCGGCAGAAGGTGTGCAGCGCGTTGCCCCCACGCGGGATAATCATGTCCACGTACTCGCTCAAACGCAGCAGTTCGCGCACATAACGCCGGTCACCATCCGTAATAAGCTGGACGGCGTCGCGGGGCGCTCCGCAGGCGTCCAGAGCGGCTTGGATCGCCTCGACCAGCGCGCGGTTGCTGCGCAGCGTCTCCGAGCCGCCGCGCAAGATCACGGCGTTACTGGTCTTCAGCGCAAGCGACGCGACATCGACCGTGACGTTCGGGCGCGATTCGTAAATGACACCCAACACGCCGATCGGCACACGCCGCTTGCGCACCTTCAGGCCGTTCGGCAGCACCTGCTGGTCGAATTCCTGCCCCACCGGATCGGGCAGTTCGGCCACCCGGCGCACATCCGCCGCGATGCCCTCCAGCCGGCCTGTCAGGTTCAGCCGGTCCAGAAGCGCCTCGCTCAAGCCCGCGGCGCGGCCATCTGCCAGGTCGGCCGCGTTCGCCGCCAGGATTGCCTCGCTGTGCCGGTCGATGGCGTCTGCCATAGCTCGCAGAAGCTCGTTTTTGGCGTTGGTGTCTACCTGGCGCAGCGATCGCGCCGCGGCTTTTGCGCGCTGTCCCAGCGCCTGCATATCGATCATCGCGATTTCGCTCCTGTCTACACCGCCATCATCACCAGGTTATCCCGGTGAATCGCTTCGTCGCCGTAGGTGTACCCCAAGATCTGGGCGATCTGGGTCGAGTGCCGGCCGCAGAGCCGTTCTAGCTCAGCGCGGCTGTAGTTGACCAGCCCTTGCGCGATCGTGCGGCGGCTCTCGTCGATCACCCGTACCACAGCGCCCCGCTCGAACTGGCCGTCGATGCGGGTGATCCCAATCGGGAGCAGGCTGGCCCCTTGCTCGCGCAGCACGCGCGCCGCGCCCCGGTCGATGTGCAGGCTGCCCTGCGGCCGTTCGGCCAGCAACCAGCGTTTGCGGCTTTCGATGTGCCCGACCGCCGGAGAAAACACCGTCCCAACGCGCTCACCGCGTGCCAGCCGCAGCAGAACGTCCGGTACCGTTCCGCGCGCGATACAGGTGCGCGTCCCGCTGCGGGTCGCCAGACGCGCGGCCTGCACCTTGGTGTGCATTCCCCCGACACCCAGATCGGACAGGGTCGCCCCGGCTGCCGCCTCGACCGTCTCATCAATGGCGGGGACCTCTTCCAGCAGGCGGGCGTCCGGGTACAGGCGCGGATCCCGGTCGTACAACCCGTCCTGATCGGTCAGCAGAATCAACAGGGACGCGCTCAGCAGTACAGCGATCAGGGCTGAGAGCGTGTCGTTGTCGCCAACTTTGATCTCGTCCACCGCAACCGTATCGTTCTCATTCACAATCGGCACAATGCCATAGTCCAGCAAAGTTTGAAGCGTCTCGCGGGCATTCAGATAGCGCGTCCGATGCGACAGATCGTCGTGCGTCAGCAGCACCTGACCGATCGGAAGGCTGTAGAGATCGAATAGCGAGCGGTAAACCTGCATCAGGTAGCTCTGCCCCACCGCGCTGAGCATCTGCTTGGCGGGCAGATGGTTGGGAACCGCCGGTTCGCCGAGCACTTCGCGCCCCGCTGCGATCGCGCCGGACGAGACCACCACCACGCGCCACCCCCCGGCGCGCAGAGCGGCGATCTGTCGCACAAGCTCGACCATATGCGGGCGCGATAGCCGGCGTCCCCCACCGGTGAGCGTGCTGGTCCCCAACTTGATAACCAGCGTCGGCGCGTGCCCTGGTACAGATTGCATAGACTCCCTCGCGCGGTTGAAAGCGGGCGCGGGCACAGACAAGCAGGGGCACCGCCCGCGCTGCGCTCTTTATACAGCGAAATAAGCGTAAAAACATCATATCAATTGAACAAATGGCGATAAATGGTGACAAATGGATCAATTGTGGTACGATCCTGGTGGACGGGACCTGCATCACAGCCAGGCAGGTGTAACGCGGAAAGACCTGCCCGCATCTACACACAAGAGCGGCCGGACGGACAGTTCCCGGCCAGAGTCAAAAATGGAGTTTACACAACCGGTTATGGCTGAAGTCAAGCAGAATATTCCGACTCCCCTGCGCGTCGCGGTGATCGGCTCCGGCCCATCCGCGTTCTATGCCGCCGACTTTCTCCAGCGCCAGTCGCCTGTAGCAGTCGAGATCGACATGTTCGAGCGGCTGCCGACGCCGTTCGGACTGGTTCGCGGTGGCGTCGCGCCCGACCATCCGAAGATCAAGGCCGTCACACGG
Organism: Anaerolinea sp.; assembly: GCA_020725705.1. Lineage (GTDB taxonomy): Bacteria > Chloroflexota > Anaerolineae > Aggregatilineales > Aggregatilineaceae > DYGX01. The sequence continues at coordinate 3,501 of DYEN01000529.1, read as the reverse complement.
GCATATGAGCGCATTGCCCGCCACCCCACCTTCCGCTTCTACGGCAATGTGGAGTTCGGGCGCGATCTCACCCACCAGGACTTGGTGCAACATTACCACGCCATCATCTACGCCGTCGGCGCGCAGACCGACCGGCGGCTGGGGATTCCCGGTGAGGATCTGCCGGGAAGCCATGCCGCGACGGAATTTGTCGGCTGGTACAACGGTCACCCGGATTACTGCGATCTGACTTTTGATCTCACCCAAGAATCCGCGGTTGTGGTCGGGAACGGCAACGTCGCGATGGATGTAGCGCGCATTCTGGCGCGTTCCTACGCCGAGCTGGTGCCGACCGATATCGCTCCGCACGCGCTCGAGGCCCTGCGAGAAAGCCGGGTGCGCACTATCTATGTGCTGGGCCGCCGCGGCCCGGCGCAAGCTGCGTTCACAAATCCGGAAATCAAAGAGCTAGAGGAATTGGCCGAGGCGGATGTGATCGTCGCGCCGGAAGACGTCCGGCTCGATCCGCTCAGCCAGGCTTACATCGACTCCCAAAAGGATCGCACCGCCGCGCGCAATGTCGAAATCCTGACCGAATACGCCAACCGGCCGCCGTCGGGCAAGCCGCGCCAGATCGTGATGCGCTTCCTGGTTTCACCGGTCGAAATCCTCGGTTCCGAGCGAGTCGAGGCCGTGCGGATCGTCAAAAACGAACTGTATCAGGCGGCAGATGGCAGCCTGCGCCCGCGCCCAACGGGCGAGACAGAGGTTATCCCCGCCGGCCTGGTCTTTCGCTCGATCGGCTATCACGGCCTGGCGCTACCCGACGTGCCCTTTGACAGCGCGTCCGGCACCATCCCTAACGCGGAAGGGCGTGTGCTCGAACCGGATGGCACGTTCCGCCGCGGCGAGTACGCGGTGGGATGGATCAAGCGCGGACCGACCGGGATCATTGGGTCGAACAAGCCGGATGCGCTTGAAACCGTCGAGCGGCTGCTCGAAGACGCCGCGGCAGGGCGCCTGCTGGATCCGCCCCACCCCGAGCGGACTGAAATGGAACATCTGCTTGAGCGGCACCACATTCACTATGTGACCTTCGACGACTGGCGTATCATCGATCAGATCGAGCAGGAGCGCGGGCGTGCCATCGGGCGCGAGCGGGTGAAATTCACGCGCGTCGAAGATATGCTCGCTGCCCTGGCCGACTTCCGTCGCGAGCCAACCCCCGGCTAGCCGGGCAACGCGAACGGGCGCAGCAGTCTCACGGAGAACTCGCTGCCTGGCGCAGCGTGCCGCACGCCCTCGGGCAGAATCAGCAACCCGTCCGCCCGCACCATCGACAGCAAAGCCGCCGAGCTTTGCGTTCCCGTCGAATAGGCCACCCAGCGGCCTGCACTGCGTTCCAGGCGCACGCGCAGATAGCTGCGCCGCCCATCGGACTCGAACGCTTCGCCCAGCACGGCGACGATCTCAGGCGGCGCGGCCTGGCGTGCGCCTTGTAAGCGGTCCAGCGCAGGCCGCACAAACAGATCGAACGTGACCATCGCAGAGACCGGGTTGCCGGGCAGCCCGAAATAGGGGACGCCCTGCACATGCCCGTAGACCAGGGGCTTGCCCGGTCGCACATTCACGCGCCACAGGTCGATCTCGCCCAGTTCCTCGACCACCGCTCGCACCACATCGTGTGTGCCAACTGAAACCCCGGCCGAACTGATGATCAGGTCGGGCGCACTTTGCAAAGCGACGTCGAAGCAACTCCGCACTGCGTCGAGTGTATCCGGCGCGGTCCGCAGCACGATCGCCTCACCGCCCGCGCTGCGGACCAAGGCGGCAAGCATCGGGCCGTTGCTGTTGTAAATCTGGCCCGGAGCCAGAGGCTGCCCCGGTTCGACCAGTTCGCTACCGGTGGAGATAATTGCGACACGGGGGCGGCGGTAGACCGGCACCTCGGCCAACCCCAGTGATGCAATAATCCCGATGTCCTGCGGGCGCAACACCGTCCCCTGCTCCAACACCGTCTCGCCGGCGCGCAGGTTTTCACCCGGCGGGCGGACGTAGGCGCCCGATTCGACGGTCCGAAACACCTCGACCGCCTCGGACAGCCTGCTCGATCCATCCGACCGCCACGTTTCGCCCGTATCCTCGACCGGCACAATGGCGTCCGCCCCTTCAGGGACCGGTGCCCCGGTCATAATGCGTGCCGCCTCACCCGCGCCCAACGTTACGCAGGGTGCCGCGCCGGCAGGGATGTCTGCCACCACGCGCAGCCGCACCGGTGTTTCAGGTGACGCGCCGGACGTGTCACCAGCCCGGACCGCATAGCCATCCATGCTCGAACTCGCGAACGAGGGCACATCTACCGGCGCGACAACGTCCTGCGCCAAAACGCGCTGCAGGGCGTCGATCAGCGGCACCGTCTCGCTCGACAATGGCTGCACCGCCCGAACGATCCGCCCCACGACGTCATCGACATTGAGAAGCTCAGCCATCACATCCCTCATACTTCGACCCACGATAATGCAAGATTATAGCGGGCCGTGGGCAGGCCACGACATAAAAAGGGCCGCTCATGCGCCCATGAACGGCCCTACCCCGCTGCCTGCGCGGTGCATCGCTACCACCAGCAATTGGCGTCGGGTTTGACGTGCAGGTCGAACATATCCGAGATAATCGGCAGATCATCCCACAAGCACGCACCGTCGATGATGATTCCCCCGATGACCGAGCTGACGATGCAGAGCACGAGAAAGCACCCACAGCCCAGCACCAACCAGCGGCTGGTGCCTTCTTGATAAGGCTCCTCTTGATAATCGTACTCGTAATCCAGCGGCTGCGGCGCACCGGGCTGCGGATAGGGTTCCGGCGCAACATAGCCGGGGACAGGGGGCTGATACTCTTCGACCGGGCGCTCGTAGCGGCCGGGCGGCGCGTAGGGGGCCTCGTGTGGAGCCGATGGTCCGACCACCGTGGCTGCCTGCCCCATCTCAGCACCCGCGGGCAGCCCTTCATAGGCGAGCGTCACCGTTTCGCCCAGCCCGACCATGTCATTGTGCGAGAGGAGGCGAGGTCCGGTCAGGCGCTGACCATTGACAAACGTTCCATTCGTTGAACCCAGGTCCTCAATGGTGTACCCGGCGCCGCCCTGGGTGAGGCGGCAGTGATGGCGGCTGACTTCGGGGTCATTGATGACAATGTCATTGGTGATGTCGCGCCCAAGGGTCACGATCCCTTTGTTCAGCTCGTAAACCTGGTTAGGCTGCGGACCGCGTCGGACAACCAGCCGGAAGCTGCTGCTGCCTTGCATGAAAGATGCCTCCTCGCGCGAAGAGAGTGCGGGATAACCTCACCTCGGATGGGAGTATACGGTCAATGGAATAGGATGTCAACACGGGCAGACAGCGGGGCGAAGCCAGCAAAAAACGCCGGGCAGAGCCGGCGCTTACAGATGACTATACGGGCGGAAAAACGGGATTATTGCGTGAAATCACGCAGTTGCCGCGAGCGGCGGGGGTGGCGCAGGCG
>DYEN01000528.1 GCA_020725705.1 Anaerolinea sp. | reverse complement strand
GCTCCGCATGGGCGCGCTCCGCCGTCGTCCTCGAGCCGATCAGCCCCAGGCGCCGTGTGACGCGGTGCACGTGCGTATCGACCGGGAAAGCGGGCCGGTTGAATGCAAAGAGCAGGATAATCGCCGCCGTCTTCGGACCGATACCGTTGATTCCGGTCAGCCACGCCCGCGCCTCGTCGAGCGACATATCGTTGAGGAAATCCAGCGTGATCGCGCCCTGCTGCTCGGTCAGGTAGCGCAGCGCGGCCTGGATCCGCGGCGCTTTCTGGTTCGCCAGCCCGGCGGGGCGGATGGCGTCGATCACCGCTTCGAGTGGTGCGTCGCGCACTGCATCCCAGGTCGGGAAGCGCGCGCACAGCGCCGTATACGCGCGATCGCGGTTGGTGTCGGATGTATTCTGGCTCAGGATGGTGCAGACCAGCTCGTCCACCGGCGCGAGGTGCTGGCGCCAGGTGGGATAGCCGTAGGTGGCAGTAAGAATACGGGCGATAATCCGGTACTTCTCGCGGCGGGCCGATAGCGTCTCAGGGTCCAGCAGCGCTTGGTTCGATGGCATGATCGCTTTCCGGTATGAGAATTGAAACCCGACACAAAAAACATCCCGCAACAGCGTCCGTCTGCGCCATGGCTTTCTGGGCTAGACAACCAACTGATCGTAGAGCATATCGAGCGTCAGCTCCGGATGAACGGACTCCCGCGTGCGCAGCGTCACCGCGGCAGCGGCGACCCCCAGGCGCATCGCTTCATCGGTCGGCATATCGTTGAGCAGCCCGAAGATCACGGCGGCGGTCAGCGCGTCGCCGACGCCCGTGCGGTCGATCACCTGCGTGTTCAGCGCCGGGATGTGCCCCGCGCCGCGACCGTCCGCGTAGGCCAGCCCCTGCTCGCCCAGCGTCACGATTGCGACATCGACGCCCAGGCTGGCCAGGCACTGCGCCGTCTGGATGGCTTCCTCGCTGGTGCGCGGCGCGTCCGGCTGGCCGCATAGAATGGCGGCTTCCATCGCGTCCGGCGCGACCATATGCAGCTCGCCCAGGAACGGGATCAGCTTGGTCGCCAGCTCGTGCGAAGTCGGATCGGCGCAGACCGGCAGATCATAGCGGCGCGCCATGCGAAAGATCGAGGTGATGGCGCGCGGCGACAGGTTCGCGTCGATCACGATCATGGCGGCGTCTGCGAACAGGCGGCGGTGGCTCTGCAGATAGAGCGGCGAAATCGCGCCGACAATGTCGTACTCGCTCACCGAATAGACAAGCTGCCCGTCCGCGTCGAGCAGCGCGACATAGCTGCCGGTGTGCACGCCGGGCAGACGCAGCACACGCGAGGTATCGACCCCGGCAGCCGCCGTGTGAGCGAGCACATAATCGCCATCGTGATCCTGGCCCACAGCCGAGAGCAGCACGGTCGGCACTTCGAGCCGCGCCAGGTTCTCGGCCACATTGCGCGCCACGCCGCCGACGCTGTTGCGCACCGTCCCCCGCACCGAGGTGCCGGTTCGCAGCGGTTCGGCTGCGTGGCCTTTGACGTCGATACCGGCCGCGCCGATCACGATGACCGGTCCATCCGGATTCATGGCGCCGCTCCTGGGTCTTCTGCCGAGCCGGGTGGCCCCGTGCCGGCGGTGGCGGGTGTCGTGACTCCATTGTGCCCTAAGCGAGGGGCGGCGTCAACGCGCCGGAGCGCCGCGGAGACAATTTGTCCTAGTCTTCGGAAAGGACTATATAATGGGGATGTGATGACTGGCCGCGCACGAGGGCACTGATGGATACTCGCCAATCGGACAACACACCGAACCTTGAGCAGCTGATGCAGCTCGGGATTCAGAGCGCGCGTTTTGGTAACAAGGAAAACGCGCGTGTGATCTTCCAGCAGGTGCTCGACGCCGACAAGCAGAACGAGCGCGCCTGGTTGTGGATGGCCGCCGTCGCCGAGACCCCGGACGAGCGCATGCGCTATCTGAACACGGTGCTCCGCATCAACCCGAACCACCCAACGGCGCTGCGCGAACTCAAACAGTTGCAGGCAAAGCAGGAGTCCAGCGTGGGCCAGGCCATGCGCTACGGTTTTCTGATCCTGGCCGTCATCCTGGTGCTGATTCTGCTCGCCGTGGCTGTCCTCATTCTGGCCTGAGACCTTTTACCCTCTGGCCCTGCGCGCCAACCCGGTATAAGATACGTCCTCGAATGAGCCAGCCCGCCGGGACGGCCTCGCTCATCAGCCCAGGAGCGCCGGACGCTGCCCGGCAGACCTGCCAGGATCAAACACGATGCCTGATGACGACCTGCAACGCCTGCTGCGATCCGGGATCGAGGCCGCCCAGAGTGGCCGCCACGCCGATGCGCGGGCGATGCTCGATCAGGTCATCGCGCGCGATCCGGATCAGGAACTGGCCTGGCTCTGGAAGGCGACGGTTGCCGAAACAGTTGACGAGCGCCGTGCCTGCCTGCGCCGCGTGCTGGTGATCAATCCTGAGAATCTGCAAGCTGGGCAGGCCCTTGAGCGCCTGGCGCGCCAGGCGCTGCCCGGCGACGTTCCCCCACGCCGGACCGATCGCTTGCTGGCGGCGGGGTTCATCGCCGGCGGGGTGGCACTGATCGCGCTCGGCGCGGTGCTGATCGCCGGCTCGCTGCTGGGCGGCCCGGCAGGGCCAACGCCGGATCCGGCAGCGCGCCCGGCCTGGGTGCTGACGGCCACCGTGCGCGCGCCGCTGGCCCCGGCCTATCCCGCCACAGCGACCCCGCTCGGCGGCGAAGTGCGCACCATTCCCGCGCGCGCCCCGGAACTGCCGGCCACCTGGACGCCAACCGCCACCTGGACGCCCTCAGCCGCCGGGCTGAACACAACGACTCCCGGCACGGGCGAGGTGCGGTCGTTCAGCGAGGGCCGGCCGACGGGAATCTCCTCGCCTGACCCCTGCGACCTGTGCAGCAAGGAAGGCCGCCACCAATGACTCAACCTGAAACACCGCCGAGTGCCGATGATCTTCTGCGGCGCGGAATTGAAGCCGCACAGTCCGGCGACCGCACCACCGCCCGCCACCTGCTGGAGCAGGCGCTGCAAATCGACCAACGCAGCGAAAAGGCGTGGTTCTGGCTGGCTGCTGTAGTGGATTCGGTCGACGAGAAGCGCATCTGCCTGGGGAATGTGATCATGATCAACCCCCTCAACGACCGCGCGCGGCGGCTGCTGGAGCAATTGGAGCGGCAAGCTGCGCCGGCAGCTGAGGGGACGCCCGCGCCAGAAAACGGCGAACCGGCACCCGCCACCCCCGCTCCGCCGGGCACGCTGAACATGGCGCTGATCGTGGGCGTGCTGGCCGTGATCGCGCTGGTTATTGTGATCGCGCTGCTGCTCAACCGGAGCGGCGAGTCCGAGCCGGAGCCGGTGATCGTTCCGCCGGCGGGGCAGATCGCCGCGCAACCGACACGCACACCCGGCGCAGGCGGCGGGGTCCCGGCAACGCCCGCCGCAACCCCAACCCCAGGCGGGCCAACCCGCACACCGGTGCCGACCTGGACGCCAGCGCCCAGCGCCACGCCGCTCAACCGCGGTCCCGCCACACCGCTCGCCCCGCCCCCCACCGGCCTGAGCGGGCGCATCGTGATGCGCTCGGGGCTGGTGCTCGGCGACGAGCGTCTTCAGCCGATCGTGCTGGCGGCACCGGACGGCAGCCAGATGCGCACCGTCTCAGAAGGTGGCGAGCGAGGCACCGCGCCCGCTCTCTCGCCGGATGGCCGCTACCTGGCCTATATCGAACTGACCAGCACGCGCGAGCAGATCCTCAAGGTGCTGCGCCTCGACCGGCCCGGCGCGGCCTGGTTCTGGGGTGGCACACCGCGCCTGATTTTTCAGGATATGCCGTCGTGGTCGCCCGACAGCACGTGGATCGTCTTTACCGCCACCAGCTTCAACGATCAACTGCCCGATCTCTATCGCGTGACCGGCTTCGGAGAGGGGCAGATCCCCGCGCTGGAGCGGCTCACGCAGGACAACGCCATCGAGAGCTGGCCGTCCTTCTCGCCCGACGGATCGCAGGTGGTGTACGCTGCCGATCGCTCGCCCAGCGGCGGCACCACCGAACTGCGCGTGCTCGACATCGCCTCGCGCCAGGTGCGCGATCTGACCGGCAACGGGGACGCGCTGATCGAGTCCTCGCCCGATTGGTCGCCCAACCCTAACCGGCCTTTTATCGTCTTCCATGCCCGCGAAGCCGGCGCAGAGCACAGCGACATCTACTGGGTGCGGGCCGATGGCAGCCAGCCGCCGGAGAAGATCATCGCCTCGGACGCGTCCGACATCCACCCGCGCTTTTCGCCCGATGGCCGCTTCATCCTCTTTTCGTCCAACCGCACCGGCAACTGGGATGTGTTCGTCTACGAGATCGCCTCGGGCGAGACGTTCCAGGTGACCACCGCGACGACGGTCGAAATCGCGCACGACTGGGCGCCCTAGCACCGCCCCTGTGCCCCACCCCGCAGCAGAAAGCCGGGCGCGCGCCCGGCTTTTCGTTTATACTATGGACTAGGACTCAGGTACTAAGTTCGCGCCCGGTTGCCGCGCGAGGCGTGGGAAGGCAACATGGAAGCATCCCCCGATTTGCTGAACACGTCGAAGGAATTTATCGAGTATTTCAAAGCCGGCAAAGAGGCCGCGCGGCAAGGCGACCGCGCCCTGGCGCACCGCCTGTTCCGGCAGGCGATCGAGATCGATCCCTACCACGAGCAGGTGTGGCTGTGGCTCGCCAGTGTGGTTGAGAGCGATGCTGACCGGCGGGTGTGTTTTGAGAACGTGCTGGAAATGAACCCGTCCAACCCGACGGCGCGCCGCCAGCTTATGATTCTGGACGAAAAAGCCGCTGCTGCGGCCCTGGCCGCCGCACAGCCGCGCAGGCGCCGCCGCTGGTGGCGCTGGCCGCTGCGTCTGATCGCGGCCCTGCTTGGGGTAGCCGCCGGCATCGGTGGCGGGATGGCGCTCGGCTTCATCTAGTGGGGATGAACGTTGCCTGTCGGCAGCGGCGCCCATTCTTGGCAAAATCTTTGATAGCCGCGTTCTTCTAGCAAAGGCGAGAGGCTGGTATGGAGTCACGCGTACATCTCGGCCGGGTGTGGGGAATCCCAATCGGTCTACACACCAGTTGGTTCATCATCTTTTTCCTGATCACGTTTTCGCTGGCCGTTGGCTATTTTCCCGAGGAATATGAGGACCTGTCGCGGCCGGCGGCCTGGATCCTGGGCGGTGTAACCAGCCTGCTCTTCTTTGGCTCGGTGCTGGTCCACGAGCTGGCGCACGCCTGGGTCGCCCTGCGCAACCGCATCCCGGTGCGCGGGATCACGCTGTTCATCTTCGGT
>DYEN01000527.1 GCA_020725705.1 Anaerolinea sp. | reverse complement strand
GATCGGCGTGCGCCCGCGCTTTTTCTGCTACCCCGGCGGGCGCTACAACGCGGATGTGTTGACCGTCCTCGAACAGGTCGGCGTCGTCGCGGCGGTCACCACCCAGGGCGGCACGCTGCACGTCAGCGACCGCCCGCTGGAGCTGGCGCGGGTGCGCGTGCGCGGCACAACACAGCTTGGAGACTTTGCCTGGATGGTGCGGGACTGGCGCGGGTAAGGTCTTCCCCTCACCCCAAACCCCTCTCCCTCTGCGATTTCATCGCGGGGAGAGGAGTTTTCAGGCGCCGCGCGTAGACTCCCCTTCGCCCCGCGTGAGGGAGAAGGGGCTGGGGGATGAGGGGGCTGTAAAAAATCGGGCGGCGGACCGGCGCGGGTAGGGTTTAGCGGGGAAACGCCGGCCCGCCGCCTGGGACGCAGGCAGTTCGATCAGCGGCCACGCCCGCCGATGACCCCGCTCAGCAGCGCAACTCCGAGCGCGATCAACAGCAGCGGCCACATGCTCCACCAGTTCAACGAGCCGAGCAGCCCCAAAACAACCAGGGCTGCCGCGGCCATCAGCCGGTTGCGCGCCGTCTGAGTCAGGACGCGGTTGTTCGCTTCGTAGCGCCGCCACGTGTCGTACGCCAGCCAGCCCGCCAGGATCAGCAGCAGCCAGGCCCACGTGTTCAGATCAAACAGGCCAAGCACGCCCAGCACGGCGATCGCGCCGCCGGCGGTGACCCGGTTGCGCGCGCGCTCGACCCATACCCGCCCGGCAGCCTCGTACTGGCGCCAGCCATCCAGAAACAGCCAGCCCCCCAGCACGATCAGCAGCAGAGTCCACAGGTTGAAATCCAGACCCAGCCAGCGGTCAATCGCGTACAACACCCCGACCGCCAGCAGCCCCAACCCGGCCAGCGCCGTCCAGTTGCGGTCTTCGATCAGCTCGCGCAGGTTGATCCCCGGCACACGCGGCTCGCCGGCCTTGCGCGGCGCGGGAGCGCGTTTGTTTTTGTCGTTAGTTGCCATCGCTCGCATCCGTTCCCATGCTCAACGCGTTTGTTCCGTCTCACTCACTATTACGCAGCGCCGCCCGTGCCGGTTGCGCGCCCGTCGCAGAGTTTTCGCCGGCGCCATACAAAAACGCCCCGAACCGTGTCGGGGCGTTGCACCGGCGCCGAAGCGCGCGGTCATATGCTGAACCTTACTCGATCTCGACCGCCAGCGCGACGGCCTCGCCGCCGCCCAGGCACAGCGCCGCCAACCCGCGCCGCAGCCCGCGCTG
>DYEN01000526.1 GCA_020725705.1 Anaerolinea sp. | reverse complement strand
GCTTGCTGGATCAGCGCCTCCGAGTGGCTGTCCAGATGGCTGGTGGCTTCGTCCAGCACCAGGATGCGCGGGTCTTTGAGGATCACGCGCGCAATCGCCAGCCGCTGCTTCTCTCCCCCGCTGAGCCGGTAGCCGCGCTCGCCCACCACCGTGTCGTAACCATCCGGCAGGCCGACGATGAAGTCGTGGATGTTGGCGGCGCGGCAGGCGGCTTCCAGCTCTGCCTGGCTCGCCTCGAGCCGGGCGTAGCGCAGGTTGGTGCGGATGGTGTCGTGGAAGAGGTGGGTTTCCTGGGTGACGATGCCGACCTGGGCGGCGAGGAACTCCAGGCGTAGGTCGCGCAGGTCGACCCCGTCGAGCAGGATGCGGCCGGCGGTGGGGTCGTAGAGGCGCGGGATGAGGTAGGTCATGGTGGTCTTGCCCGCCCCGCTGGGTCCCACCAACGCCACCAATTGCCCCGGCTCGATCGTGAACGTCACATCCTCCAGCGCCATGACCCGGGCTTGGCTTTTGGCCGGGGCCGCACCTGCCGGCGTGCCACCGGACAGCACCGCGTCAATACTGTGCAGTTGGCCGGGCCGGTACACCCGGCTCAGCAGGTGCCGCTCGTCCACCGTGTAGCTGAAGGAAACGTGCTCGAATGCCAAACGTCCCTCGATGGTCGCCGGCACAATGGGATTCGGTTTTTCGGGGATGTCGACCGGCAGATCAAGCACCTCGAAGACGCGCTCGAAGCTCACGAGCGACGTGGCAAACGCGACCGGCACATTGGAAATGTTTTGCAGCGTGGTGTAAAGGCGGGTTAGGTAGGCGGTGAAGGCGACGATGGTGCCGATGGTGAACACGCCTTTCAGCACCAGATAGCCGCCCACCCAGTAGATCACGGCGGTGCCGACCGCCCCCACCAGGCTCATCACCACGGCGAGCTGCGTCCCGACCACTGCCCGTCTCACGCCGACATCGCGCACTACCCGCGCGTGCCCGGCGAAACGCTCCACCTCAGCCCCTCGCCGCCCGAAGAGCTTGACCAGCATCGCGCCCCCCACATTGAGCGTCTCGTTCATCACGGCGCTCATCGCCGCGTTGTCGTCCATCGCCTCGCGGGCAATCTCGCGCAGGGCTGCGCCCGACCGCCGGGCAATGGGGATAAACAGCGGCAGCACGGCCATGCTGGCCAGCGTCAGGCGCCAGTCGAGCGCAATCATCACCGCCAGCGTGCCCACCAGCTGCACGATGTTGCTGGCAATGTTGAGGATCGTGTCGCTGATAGCTTTGTGCGCGTCGCGCACGTCGTTGTTCAGGCGGCTCATCAGCTCGCCGGTTTTGGTGTTGGTGAAGAAGCGCAGCGACATGCGCTGGAGATGTGCGTACAGGTCCAGGCGCAGGTCATAGGTCAGCCCCTCGCTGACATCCGCGTTTAGCTTACGTCGCCAGATGTTCAGCCCGCCTCCCACCAGGGGCAGCAGCAAGAGACCGACTGCCAGCAGGTTCAGCCGGCCCAGGTCTTTCTGCGGCAGCGTGTTGTCGATCAGATCGCGGAAGATCAGCGGCTGGAGCAGACTCAGCCCGGTGCTGACGAAGATCATCAGCAACAGCACGCCGATCTGCCAGCCATAGGGGCGCGCGTAACGCATGACCCGCCTGAGCAGCGGCCAGGTGATGCGCGCCTGATCCCCCGCGCTGTTACGGAAAAGCCCGCGCCAGCGGGCTTGAAGTGTCGAAAACATGGAGTTGTGTGATCCCTACCTTGCCTCGTGCGTGCACTTCAGTCCTACCAGAGTATACGCACAGCGCGGACGAGACGCGCGCCCGGCAGGCATTTCTTATGCAAACTATAGACCCCGGCACTGCGCACCCCGCGCCGTCAGTGCTCGGCGGACGGGCCGAAACGCTCCGCACCGGGCAGGCGGTCGGCAAGCTGCTCCGGGCGGTGGATCAGGATCGGCAGGTGCGGCGCGCAGATGTAATGGTCGTTCCCGGCATAGCGCACCGGGATGAGCGCCACCTCGTCACTGGTGCGCTCGCAGACCAGACAGCGGGGCGCGGCGTGCTGTGGCTCGGTCATCGGCAAATCCTTTCAACCCATATTGCTGCATCCGGTTCGAGGGGGCCGAGTATACCACACCGGCCAGGGCCGGATGCACGCCTAAAATGTCAGCCTTTCAATTCGAGACGCGGGCTGCTATAATCCCTTTCGGTTGCAACCACCATCGCCCGACCGGCGGGTCTACGTCCGACCCGTCTGGTGACATGCAAGCTGGAGGACGCATCAATGGGCATCAGCAAGTCCGAAAAAGAAGCGCTCATCAACGAATACGCGCGTCACGAAGGGGACACCGGCTCGCCGGAAGTCCAGATCGCAATCCTGACGACGCGGATTACGCAGCTTACCGAGCACCTGAAGGTGCACAAGCACGATGAGCACAGCCGGCGTGGCCTGCTCAAGCTGGTCGGCCAGCGCCGCCGCCACTTGAAGTATCTGAGCCGCAAGGATCCGGCGGCCTACCGCGAGTTGATCCAAAAGCTGGGGCTTCGCCACTAATCAAGTGCAACGGGAAGGCGCGGAACAGAGGGCTGCTCCGCGCTTTTGCTGGCTGACTACTCAGGTCTCTCAGGAAAGAGGTGGTCGGGCAACCGATCGAGGGCACATGCCGCGCATGCGCGTGGCGCCCATCCCGCAAACGGCATGGTGGCCCGGGGTGGCAGGAATTGGAACCTGCAGTCAAGACTGCACGGGGTGCAGCTCCGTGGACAGCGCTTGACCCCACGTTCCAGTCCCTGACCTCCGGGCCGCGCAGTCAGTGCCGGGCGCGGTCACAAGCATAGACGGAGGAAAGAATGGACACTTCAATTCACCAGAACGGCACCGGCATGCCTGCCAGCCACCGCTACAGCGTGATGGTTGGCGACAAGGAATTCATCTTCGAGACGGGCAAGCTGGCCGAGCAGGCCGGCGGCGCGGTCTCGCTGCGCGTGGGCGACACGCTGGTCTTTGCCACCGCAACCATGAGCAGCGCCGCGCGCGAAGGCATCGACTTCTTCCCGCTCAGCGTTGATTACGAAGAGCGCCTCTACGCCGCCGGGCGCATCCCTGGCAGCTTCATGCGCCGCGAGGGGCGCCCCTCGGAAGCCGCGATCCTGATTTCGCGCGTCACCGACCGGCCGCTGCGCCCGCTTTTCCCCAAAGACCTGCGCAACGAGGTGCAGGTGATCATCACCCCCCTCAGCCACGACCAGGAAAACCACGCCGATATCCTGTCGATCAACGCCGCCAGCGCCGCGCTGATGATCTCGGACATCCCCTGGGGTGGCCCGATTGGCGCGGTGCGTGTCGGCCTGATTGACGGCGAGTTTGTGCTCAACCCGACCATCAGCCAGATGGAAGACAGCGCGCTGGACCTGCGCATGGCCGGAACCGACGAGGCTGTGATCATGGTCGAGGCGGGCGCGAACGAGGTCGACGAGGAGACGATGGTCCGCGCGCTGAGCTTCGGGCACGAGCATCTCAAGACGCTGGTCGCGATCCAGCGCCAGATGGCGGCAGAGATCGGCAAGCCCAAGCGCGCCTACGAGCCGGCCAAAGTCGACGCCGCACTGGTCAGCCAGGTGCAAGAGCGCGTGGCGGGCGAAGTGGCGCGCATCGTCGCCAACCTGCAGGACCGCGCCGAGCGCAACGCCGCCCTGGACGAGCTGCGCGAGCGCGTGCTGGCCGAATATGAGAGCACGCTGCTGGAATCCGAGGAAGTCGCCTTCAGCCTGCGCGACGTGCGCGAGGCGCTCGACGAGACCTATCGCCGCGAGGTGCGCCGCCGCATCCTGGAAGACGGCATCCGGCCCGATGGTCGCGACTACACCACCATCCGCCCGCTGTCGGCGGAAGTCGGTGTTGTGCCGCGCGTGCATGGCTCCGGACTGTTCAAACGCGGCCAGACGCAGGTGCTCAGCATCTGCACGCTGGGGACCCCGCGCGACAGCCAGCCGCTCGACGGGCTGTACCCGGAAGATACCAAGCGCTTCATGCATCACTACAACTTCCCGCCCTACAGCACCGGCGAAACCTGGTTCCTGCGCGGCCCCAAGCGCCGCGAGATCGGGCATGGCGCGCTGGCCGAGACCGCCCTGCGCCCCATGATCCCCGACGAAGACGTTTTCCCGTACACGATCCGCGTCGTCAGCGAGGTCATGTCGTCCAACGGCAGCACCAGCATGGCAAGCGTGTGCGGCAGCACCCTGGCGCTGATGGACGCGGGCGTGCCCATCCTGCGCCCGGTGGCAGGGATCGCCATGGGGCTGATCAAGGAAGGCGAGCGCTACGCCGTCCTGACCGACATCCAGGGCATGGAAGATCACCTCGGCGATATGGACTTTAAGGTCGCCGGGACCGAGCGGGGCATCACCGCCCTGCAGATGGACATCAAGATCGCGGGTGTCAGCGACGACATCATGCGCCAGGCGC
>DYEN01000525.1 GCA_020725705.1 Anaerolinea sp. | reverse complement strand
CGCTCTACGAGGCCCTGCTGGACGACATCGGCTGCGAAAGCGCGCTGGTCATCGGCTGCGGGACGGGTCGTGTCCTGCTGGCACTGGCCCGCCTGGGCTGCCGCGTGACCGGCATCGACCGCTCGCAGGCGATGTTGGCGCGGGTCGAGCGCCATCTCGATGAGCAGCCGTCGCTGCGCGAGTGGGTCACGCTGATCCACGGTGACGCGCGTGACGCCCTCCTCGACGGGCGCTTCAAGCTGATCGCGATTCCCTTCAACACGTTCATGCACTTTCTGGAGCAGGCCGATCAGCTTGCCGTGCTGCGGGCCTGCCGGCGGTTGCTGACCGATGACGGTCTGCTTGTGATCGATCTGCCCAACGCCACCGATGCCTACGGCGCGCAAGACGAAGACGGGCTGATCGTGCTGGAGCGTACTTTCACCGAGCCGGAGAGCGGGCACCTCGTCATGCAACAGTCGGTCAGCGCGATCGATCGTGCCGCGCAGCGCCTGCACGTCACCTGGATCTACGACGAACTGGCGGAAGATGGCACCGTCCGCCGCACCATGGCCCCGCTGGAGCTGCGCTACGTCTTCCCCGCCGAGGCCGAACTGCTGTTGCAAGCGGCCGGGCTGGCAGTGCTGGAGATCTTCGGTGATTACGATCAGCGGCCGTTTGAAAGCGGCACGCCACGCATGATCGTGCTGGCCGAGAAGAGCAGCGAGGCCCCGGCATGATCCGGCCGCGCGGGCACGGCTGGCACAGGCTGGCGGGGTGGATGCTGCTGGCCGGTCTGCTGGCAGCGTGCGACGTGGGCAGCGCCCCCGAGCCGACCGCCACCTTCGAGTGGCCGACCCTGGCAGCCACCGTCGCGCCCAGCCCCACCGTGGCGCCCGTGCTGCCTGAGGGTGACGGCCAGGGCGGCCTGTCGATCGGCGCCAGCAACCCCACACAGGCTGCGCTGGCCGCCGAGGGCCAGCCGTCCGTCGAGCCGCCGACGCCGACCCTGGCGCCGACCCAGGAAGTCCTGCCGATGGTGATCACCGCGCCAGACGGCACCACGCTCCAGGCACGTTATCACGCGGCTGCCGCGCGGCCCGCGCCCGGCGTCCTGCTGATCCACCAGGCGGGTGGCAGCCAGGCCGACTGGGAGCCACTCGTCAGGGCGCTGCACGCTGCCGGCTACGCCGTCCTGACCTTCGACCTGCGCGGGCACGGCGCGTCGAGCGGGCAGGCGGACTGGGTGCAGATGCCAGGCGACACCCAAGCCGCGCTGCGTCTGCTCAGCGAGCTGCCGGGCGTGGATGCGTCGCGCATCGTGACCGGCGGTGCCAGCATCGGGGCCAATCTGGCGCTCAACGCCTGTGCCGATTTTGCCGGGTGCGCGGCGACGATCCTGCTCAGCCCGGGGCTGGACTATCACGGGATCACCACCGCGCCCGCCATCCCGCGCCTGGGTGGGCGCCCGCTGCTGATCGTCAGCAGCCAGAACGACGGCAACAACCCCGGCGACAGCATCATGCTCGACGAACGGGCCGCGGCAGGCGATCACGAACTGGTGATCGTTCCGGCGGGCGGTCATGGTGCCGCGCTGCTCGCCGCCGATCCGGGTCTGGCCGGGCGGATCGTCGGCTGGCTGGCCACCCGCGTGCCCGCCCCCGGACAGGCGCTCACCCCCATCCCCGGTGGTTCCTAGAGGCCGGATTAATTTTTGGAGGGGCGCAAAGGGCCGCGCTATAGTCTCTCCATGATGCGACGTTTACTGGTAGTTGTCACACTGTTCGTGCTGGCCGCCGGCCTGAGAGAGCCTTCCTCGTCTGCCACCGCCCAGGGTGACGCCGGATCGCAGGTAATTGCACTTGTGAACGCGCTGCGCGCCTCGTATGGGCTGCCGCCGCTCACCCCCCACCCCGCGCTGAACGCTGCCGCACAGTCCCACGCCAACTGGATCATCGCCACCGGCCAGTGGGGCCACGTCGGCGAGGGTGGATCCAGCCCGCAGGATCGCGCCACCGCCGCCGGATACTCCGGCTTCGTGCTGGAGAACTACGTGGGCGGCAGCAACATGTCGCCGCAGCGCGCGGTCGACTGGTGGACCAACAGCCCCATCCATCTGCGCGGCATGCTGGCAACCCCTCATGAGCACGTCGGGATCGGCGTGGTCACCGGCGGCACGAATCTGTATGTGCTGCTCGTCGGTCGCCCGGCGACGGCACGCCCGGCAGCCGGCCCCGGTGGATCGGGCAGCGCGCCCGGCAGCCAGGAAGAAGAAGAGCCGGCTGTTATCGCCGTGCCGGTGGTGCGCGCCGAGCCGCGCCCGGATGGCTCCATCGTCCACCAGGTCCAGCAGGGGCAAACCGTCTGGGATCTGGCGATGGTGTACGGTGTGGACCTGGGCGAGCTACGCGCGCTCAACAATTTGGGGCCGAGCATGGTCATTCACCCCGGCGACGAGATCCTGATTCAGTTGGGGCCGGGCATGGCGCCGCCACCTACGCCCACCATGCCGATGTCTGTGTTCGTCCAGGAAGGGCAAACGCTGTGGGACATCGCGGCGATCTACAACGTCAACCTGGACGAACTGCTGCTGATCAACAGCCTGCAGCGCGGCGACATCGTGCATCCCGGCGACGAGCTATTGCTCCGCCTGCCGCCCGGCGTCGCCCCGCCGCCCACGCCCACGCCCCCACTGACACACCGCGTGCGTGAGGGCGAGACGGCCTGGACCATCGCTGCCCGCTACGGGCTGACGCTCGACGAACTGCTCGATCTGAACGACATGGAGCGGCCCGCGATCGTGTACCCCGGCGATGAACTGCTGATCCGCACACCCGATCCGACCGCCACCCCGACCGACCTGCCCACCGACACCCCGGCCCCGCCGCCGTCGCCGTTGCCAACCGCAACGCCGGAGCCTGTGGACGCCACCGCTCAAGAGCCTGCGGCGGAAACCGATATTGAGGCGATGCCGGAGAGCGTGCAGGACGGCGCGCGCACGCCGACCGCGACATCCGGCGCTCCGTCCGGCGGGCCGATCATCATCCCGACGCGCAGCGAGCCAGAGCCGCAGGAAACGCCTGCGCTGCCGGTCGAGAACGACACCGGCACCCCGATCGCCATGCTCAGCGCGCCGGAAGCCACACCGCTTCTGGCGTCGCTGACACCGTTGCCTGCTCCGACACAGCTTGTCGCCCGCCCGGCGTCCCCCGCCGGCTCCACCAACCAGCCGTATCTGATCGGCGCGATCATGGTCCTGGCCGGGATGGCCGCACTGGGCTGGATGGCGCTGATGGCACTGCTGCGCCGCCAGCAGATGTAGCGCGAAGAACGGCAAAGGACAGCAAAAGGCAGCTAGGCACAGCTAAGAACAGCAGGGAGCAGCAGGGCCAACCCCCGCTGCTCTTTGCTGCTCTTTGCTGTCTTCAGCTGCTCTTTGCTGCTTTTCGCTTACGCCCGCAGCGTCGCGCCCAGGCGCTTCTCCGCCGCGCGCACGATCCGGTCGTGCACCCGGGCGACTTCCTGATCGGTCAGCGTGCGGTCGGGCGCGCGATAGGTCAGGCTGTAGGCCAGGCTCTTCTTGCCCGGCGGAATCGGATCGCCCTCGTACACGTCGAACAGGCGCACGGCCTCGAGCAGCTCGCCGCCCGCCTCGCGGATCACCGCTTCGAGATCGGCTGCCGCCACCGTGCGGTCCACCACCAGCGCGATATCTTGGTACACCGCCGGCTGTGTCGGGACCGGCGCGATATGGCGCAGCGGCGCGATGCCCGCGGCCAGCGCGTCCAGGTCCAGCTCCGCCGCCAGCACCGGCTTGCTGAGGTCCAGCCCCAGGCCGAACGCCTCGCGCACCAGCGGGTGAACCTCGCCCAGCACCCCGACCACGCGGCCATCGATCACCAGTTCGGCGGCGCGGCCCGGGTGGAAAGTGCTGTGTTCGACAGGCCGGTAGACCGCTGTCCCGCTCAGGCGCAGGTCGCGGATCATGGCCTCGATCACGCCCTTGAGATCGAAGAAATCGACCATGCCGCGCCGGTCATCCCCCTGCCACGACGGCAGGTCGCGCGGGCCGGTCATCAGCAGGCCGAGGTGTACCGGCTCGTCCGGCAGCGTCTGGCCCTCGACCGGCAGGTACACCCGCCCCACTTCAAACAGGCGCTGGCGGTCCGTGTGGCGCGCGTTGGCGGCAGCAACCGCCAGCATCCCGGCCAGCAGGGTATGGCGCATGGATGTCTTGTCGGCGGAGATCGGGTTGGCAAGCGTCACATAGGGTACCTGAGGCCAGCTTGAGGACTGGCCCGGCGGGGTAAGCAAGGCTTCCTGCTCCGGCGTGGTCAGCCGGTAAGTGACGATCTCGCGCAGCCCGGCTTTCGCCAGCACATCGCGCACCAACTCCTCGCGCTCTAGCGCCACATTCGCCCACTGCGGCGGCAGCGCGTCTTGAATGATGGTGCTCGGCAGGCGGTCGTAGCCGTAGATGCGCGCGATCTCCTCGACCAGATCGGAGCGCCCGGTCAGGCCTGTGCCGATGTCCAGCCGGTGATCGGGGACCGTCACCAGCAGCGAGTCGCCGCGATCCTCGACGGTGAACTCCAGCCCGCGCAGAATGCGCACCACCTCGTCCTTTGGGATGGTGATGCCAAGCAGGCGCGACACCTCGCTCAGCGGCAGATCGACCTGGATCACGGGCGCGGGCAGCGGATAGGCGTCGATGATCCCCTGGGCCACCACGCCACCGCTGATCTGGCGCATCAGCTCGATACAGCGCCGCAGGCCGCGCTCGGCCATGGCCGGGTGCACGCCCCGGCTAAAGCGCATCCCCGCCTCGGAACTCATCTTCTGGCTCTGCATGGTGCGGCGGATGTTGATGAAGTTCCAGGCCGCCGCTTCGAGCAACACGTTGCGCGTCACCGGGCCGCGCGCCGACGCTTTACCGGTGGGCGGCGGGACCTCGTCGCTATCCGGCTCGCCGGCGACGATCCCGACGGCATCCAGCACCTGCTCCGATCCGTCCCGGACCTCGCTTTCCAGGCCGCCCATCACCCCGCCCAGGCTCAGCGCGCCTTTCGTGTCGGCCACCAGGATGTTGAAGTCGTCGAGGACATGCTCCTCGCCGTCGAGCGTCGTCAGGCGCTCGCCCGGCTCCGGCAGGCGGGTGATGATCGTCGGCGCGTCGCCCCCCGCCCGCTCGACCAGCACGTCGTAGTCGAAGGCGTGCAGCGGCTGGCCCAGCTCCAGCATCACGTAGTTCGTGGCGTCCACGATGTTGTTGATCGGGCGCATGCCGGCCAGCTTCAGACGCCGCTGGAGCCACTGCGGCGAGGGTCGGATCGTGACGTCGCGGATCAGCGCCAGGGTGAAGCGCGGGTTCAGTTCCGGCTCCACAATCGCGATCTGCACCTGCCCGGCGATGGGCGGCCCTTCCATCACCACGTCAAGCGGCGGATAGCGCAACGTCGCGCCGGTCAGGGCGGCAACCTCGCGTGCCACGCCGACGATGCTGTACGCGCGCGCGATGTTGGGCAGCATGTCGATGTCCAAGATCGCATCGCCCAACACATCCTGAAGCGGCGTGCCCGGTGCGAACACGCGGTAGCGCTCGTCTTCGAGCAGCAGGATCCCCTCGTGATCGTCCGAGAGGCCCAGCTCCTTTTCGGAGCAGACCATGCTGCGGTTTGGGATGCCGCGCAGCACGCGCTCTTTGAGGATCATGCGCGCGCCGTTTTCGCCGTGCCCATCGATCACCTCGGCACCCTCATGCGCGAACGGCGCCAGCAGCGGGGGATCGAGCGGCCCCTTGTCCTTGTAGGGGAACAGATTCGGCGCACCGGTCACGCACTGTTCCAACTCGTCGCCGCCGTAATCGACCATCGCCAGCACCAGCCGGTCGGCGTTGGGGTG
>DYEN01000524.1 GCA_020725705.1 Anaerolinea sp. | reverse complement strand
TCATCACCCAGAACATCGACCTGCTCCACACACGAGCAGGCAGCCAGACCGTCCACGAGATCCACGGACACCTGCGCACCGTCACGTGCATCCACTGCTTTCGCGAATTTCCGGCTCAGCCGCATATCTACGCCTATCTGGAAACAGGCGAGACGCCTGTCTGCCCGGACTGCGGGCATGCCCTCAAGCCTAACGTCATCCTCTTTGGCGAACAGCTTCCGACTCAGGCGTTCACCGCCGCCCGGCGCGAGGCCCAACGCTGCGATGTGATGCTTGTTGCCGGGTCGTCGCTCGAAGTTTATCCTGCCGCAGACCTGCCGGTGATCGCGCGGCGGCACGGCGCCGCACTCATTTTCGTCAATTTGGCCGCCACCGCGTTAGACTCGCTGGCAACCATCGTCATTCACGGTGACGTGGTCGACGTGCTGCCACGACTCGCCGAGGCCCTGGAAGGCAATTCAGCATGACTCCGAAAGACATCCACACCACGCCCAACAACATCACACCGGAGACCTATCAGCAGTTGGCGGCACGGTATGAGCGTCTGATGGAGATCAGCCGACAGCTCAATTCGACGCTGGACCTGGGGGCGCTGCTCAACCGCATCGTGCAGGCTGCCACCGAACTCACCGAGACCGAGGAAGCCTCGATTCTGTTGCTGGACCCGGCCACAGGCGAGCTGCGGTTCGAGGCGGCCTCGAACCTCTCAGGCAGCGCCATGGCCGCGATCCCGGTGCCCATCGAAGGCAGCCTGGCCGGATGGGTCGTGACGCATGGCGAGCCTGAGCTGGTTCACGACGCACGCGCCGATTCGCGCTGGTTTGCCAATGTTGACAAGACGCTCAGCTTCACCACCCGCAACCTGCTCGCCGTGCCCATGAAACTGCACGACACCGTCATCGGCGTGGTGGAAGCCATCAACAAGCGCGCCGATCAGCCCTGGACACAGCAGGACGTCGAAACGCTGACCGCACTCGCCAACCAGGCAGCGATCGCCATTCAGAACGCGCGCCTGTTCCAGCAAAGCGACTTCATCGCGGAGATGGTGCACGAGCTGCGCACGCCGCTTGCCGCGCTGCACGCCAGCGCAGCCCTGCTCCAGCGCCCCACCCTGCCGGAAGCCATCCGCCGCGAGATCGCGGCTACGCTCCAGCAGGAAACCGAACGCCTCACGCAAATGACTAACGACTTCCTCGATCTGGCCCGGCTCGAATCCGGACGCACGCGGCTGGAGATCCGCGCCTGCGACCTGCTCGCGCTGGTTCAATCGTGCGTCGAACTGGTCAGCCCGCAGGCCGACGACCGAGGGATCACCATCCGGGTCATCGGCAGCCCGCTCACCGTCCAGGCAGACGAGGCCAAGATCCGCCAGGTGCTCTTGAACCTGCTCACCAACGCCATCAAGTACAATCGCGAACACGGGCATATTGTCTGCCGGATCGAGCGCAGCGAGGCATGGAGCGGTCTGCCGCCCCACCATGTGGTCGTTAGCGTGCAGGATACCGGCTACGGGTTGAGCGAAGAGGAACAGCGCAGCGTGTTCGAGAAGTTTTTCCGCGCTCCGGGAACTGCTCGCACAACATCCGGCACCGGGCTTGGGCTGACCATCGCCCGCCGCATCGTCGAGGCGCATGGCTGCGAGTTGGGCGTCAGGAGCCAGCTTGACGTGGGCACGACATTCTATTTCACGCTGCCGCTGGCGCATGCGGACTCGGCGCGCGGCAAACCCACGGGCAGCGCCGAGCTATCCTCGCAAGCAGACGTATCCTGACGCGGCGGTCAGGGCACCAGCAACACCTTAAACACGCCCGGCCCGGCTGCGTGCTCGAGCGCGCGCCCGGCATCGTCCAGCGAGTACCGCGCCTCAATCATCGGTGCCGGATCGACCAGCCCGGCCTCAAGCAGACGCAGCGCCGCCCCGAATGGCCCGCAGCGGCTCCCGATCACACGCAGCTCGTTGACAGCGATCCGGGTCATGTCGGCAGTCGCCAGACCGTGATAGGTGCTTTTCAGCACGATTGTCCCCCGCGAGCGCACCAGATCCAGCGCCGTGCTGAACCCCGGCTCGCTGCCCGTACAGTCGATCACGACATCGGCATGTCCCGGTTCCAGGTCTTCCAGCGCCACCGCGCTGATCCCCCATCCTGCCAGCAACTCACGCTGGCGCTCGCGCCGGACCACAACCACCAAATCGGCAGCCGTCAGGCGCATCACCTGCGCCACCAGCATCCCCAGTTTGCCCGCGCCGATCACAACCACCCGCGCCTGTGGTTCGATATGCACCGCTTCGAGCACCTGGCACGCCGCCGCCAGCGGCTCGGTAAACACGGCCAGTTCGTCCGGCACGTTGTCCGGCACCGCCCAGAGATTGTCCACCGGCAGCCGGAACACATCGGCGAACGCCCCGTCGTAGGATTGGATGCCCAGCACCGAGCGGTTGCGGCAGTGCGTGCGCATCCCGCGCCGGCACATGTCGCACTCGCCACACGTCACGTTGATCTCGCCGACTACCCGCCGCCCAACCCAATCGGGCGGCCCTTCAAGCACCGTCCCAACGAACTCATGCCCCAGCGTGCCACTGAAACCCTGATAGCCGCGCATCAGCTCCAGATCGGTGTTGCAGATCCCGGCCAGGCGCAGCGCGATCAGCGCCTCGCCGGGTCTGGCCTGAGGTGCCGGGCGCCGCATCACGGCCAGCCGATCCTCGAACACGACGGCGCGCACTTCTCGCTGCATGCCTCACCTTCCCTTCGTTCAGCCGCACTACGCAGTTCGCTTGCCAGACCATCGCCCGGCCCGTATAATCCCGCAGTCGGAATCCGGTCCCCCTGAGGAGCTATTCTATGCGACGAGGTGTACTCGCGCTTGGGCTGGCGCTGATCCTGTCCCTGGCCGCCTGTTCGACGCAGTCCGAGCTGCGCTTTACCAACAGAACCGACTGCGGCCCGGCAACCATTACCCTGACCAACACGGTGACCGGGAGCGCCAGCACCTATACGCTGGCGCAGGAACAAACACTGTCGCTCCGGGTCGAGGCCGAAGTGCTCTACCGCTACGAGGTCACGTACCCTAGGGATCCCGCGCGGCAGATCGAATGCGAGCCGAAAACGGTTGAGGTTCGCCTGCGGCCCGGCCAACGCCTTAACATCTCGCTTGAGAGCGTCCCGGAAGGCACCTAAAGCGTGTTAGGCACTTGAGCGCGCCCGGAGCGCTTACCCCGGGCCGCGCCAGGTAAACGTCTGCTCCGGCTGCACGGCACCCGCCGGATACAAGAGCCCGTCGTCCCCCAGGCGCACGACGGCCACCTGCCAGGCGAAGGTGCGCGGCCCATCCCCGGCGAGCAGCAGCGCGTCAGGCACATCAAACGACAGCCGCCGGGTTGTCTCGCTCAGCGTCTGCCCGGTTGTCTCGTCGCGCACGCTGACCAGATACATTTCGTCGGCAGCCAACGGCCCCACCGTCAGCCAGCTCAGCCGCACAGGCCCAGACACTGCCGCGCCGTCCGGCGGATAGATCAGGCGGGGCGCGTCGTGCGTGGGCGTGGGGGTTGGAGTCTCGCTGCCGGTAAAGGTCGGTGTGAAGGTGGGCGTTGGCGTGGGCGCAGGGATGTTGATCGTCTGCCCCACCGACAGCACCGGCGCCACCGGGCAACAGCAATGCGCGGACTGCCACTGGCAGCCCCGGCAGTCGATCCCGCCCGGACCGGCATTCAGCTCGCATAACTGCCGCAGTGTCGAATCCACAGCAATAGCGATGCTGCTCAGCGTGTCGCCCTCGCGCACGGTATAGGACTGGATGGCAAAGCTCGGCCCCACAACTTCCAGCGTGATCATCGGCGGGGCGCTGGTCGCCACGGCCGTCTGTGTCAGATCATAGCCTGCGGGCGTGGCGGTAGCCGTCGGGCGCGGCACCAGAATGCGCGTGCCAGGGCCGGGCAGCTGGCGGCAATCGTACAGGCTGTTGAGTTGCAGCAGCGGCTCAATCGCGCTCAGATCGTTGAAGCCGTGCTTGTAAAGAATACTGATGCAGTCATCTCCGGCCTGGATGACGTACTCATATGGGCCGGGCGTGCCTGTCGCCGTGGGCGGTTCGGTCGGCGGGCCGGGCGTCGCGCTCAACGTGGGCGTGATGGTCGGCGGCAGTGTCCGTGACGGCGTAAGTGTCGGCCCAGACGGTGTTTGCGTCGGCGCGGCAAGCACCACGGTCGGGCTGGGCAGATCGGTAGGCGGTGGGGGTGATGGGCTGGCCTGCGGACTCTCCGTATCCTCGGCACAGCCCGCCACCAACACGGACAGCGCCAGCATCGCGATTCCCCACCACAGACGGTTTCTCATCCTCGTGTCCTCTCGCTTGCAGATGGTTCCTACCCCCCTGCCTGCCAGGCGCGCTCAGCGGCTCGCCCAGGTGAACCGACGCGGCGCTGTGCTGTAGTCGCTCGACACCACACGCTGATCCGCCCCCACCACCGCGACAGACACGCTCCACTCGAAAGTGTGGGTGCGTCCATCCTTCGGCTGCCATTCTGTCGGCAAGATCAGCGACATAGCCGTAACAAGCTGCTGGTATTCCCGTTCTAGCTGCAAGTCAAACACCCGCACCAGGTACCGTTCGTGCGTGCCGAGCGTGCCCGTGCCGCCCCACCGCAGCGTGACCAGTTGATCGGCCCGGAACTCGGCGCCGTTGGCCGGCGAGAGCAAGAACGGCGCGTTGAAGGTCGGCGTCGGGGTTGGCGTCGGCGTGCGCGTCCCAACCGGCGACGGGGTGTAGGTCATGGTCGGCAGCGGAACCGGCACGCGCACCCGCTGACCCTCGCCGAGCAGCACGGTACAGCGCTCGCCACCGGTCGGCGAGCCGAAATCGCACTGCAAGAACGGAATCTCCGGGTTAATCTGCGACAGTGTCTCCAGCGTCGTGTTATAGTCCGTCGCAATGCTCAGAATCGTCTCTCCGGCACGCACCGTGTGCCAGGCCATGCCGGGGCGCAGCGTCGGCTCGATGTTCTGATACTGGGCAAGGGCATCCGGCGTCCCGAACTCGTTGAGAGCGATCGTCGGCACGGCGCCAATCGCGGCATCGTCACCGTTACCCGCAGCGTCGCCGGCGTTCGGTGCTTCCTCGACCTCACCGCCGGGGGTCGGCGTGGGCCACGGGATCTCGATCGTCTGCCCAAGCTGGAGCTGGCTCGGGTCGCTCATGTTGTTCAGTTCCAGAATCAAATCAACGACCGACAGATCGCGGTGCCCACAGCGAATCGCCATGCCGTAGAGCGTATCCCCTTCACGGGCGGTCTGCATACACGGCCCTTCGGTCGGTGTGGCGGTCGGCGTCGGCGGCGCGGGCGTGACGGTCGCCAGGCGCATCGTCGGGCGGGGCGTCTCAGTCGGCGCGGAAAGCGCACCGCTGCGCGGCGTCGAGGTGGGCGGCGCCGTGGCATCGGACGGTGGCGCGAGCGGCTCGGTCTGCACCGGCGGCCTCTCACCGTCATCATTCCGCAAGAAACGCATCGTCGCCGCGCCGATCGCGAACCCGATCGCCAGCGCGATCACGATGCCGATCAGCGCGACCCCGCGCCAGACGCGCCCCACCATCATCCCCGCGTAGAGATCGTCGTCCCCTTCTGCCGGGTCAAACGCGGGCCGGCGGCCCCGCCTCTCCGGCGGGCTGGGCACCGCCACCGGAACCGGCTCGCCGGGCAAGACCGCGCCGCAGATCGAGCAGGTGCGCGCCGTCAGGGGCTGGATCGCTCCACAGATCGGGCATTCCTGCGTGCGCTTGCTGTCGCTCATGACTCCTCGTGTCTCATGCCCGGGGCTGTGCCCCAGGCCTGTGCGGAGCGAATTATACCAGGGCCGGCCAGCTTGACCAGCGCGCGTCCTCACCCGCAGATCCGCCGGCGGGCGACGCGCCAACAACCACCCGGTGCCATCTCTACACGCATTTTCCCGCGATCCGGGGAATCTGTGGTAGTATTTCTGCGATTTTGTACTGAATTCCTGGATCCGCGTCTGCTCTCATCACCAAGAAAGGCCCGACCTCATGCGCGTGGTCACCAACGAAGCGCATCTCAGCCGCAACCGCCGGATCGCGCACATCCTGTTTTTCGTCAGTCTGGCGGGCATGGCGGCCGGCTTCTTTTACACCTGGACGTCCGACCCGGCAACTTCTGCCAATATCAGTTGTTTTCTGCTGCCCACTCTGCTCTTTATGACGCTGATCTCCGTCCGGATGGCGAACACCTGGATCCGCGAGCCGCGCCCCGAACGGGTGCTGGATGAAGCGCTCAAGGGGCTGGGGCGCCAGTACACTTTGTTTCACCACATCCTGCCGGCGCCGCACGTGCTGATCGGCCCGGAAGGCGTGTTCACGCTGACGACGCAGTGGCACGAGCGGCAGTACAAAGTCTCCGGCAGCAAATGGTCGGGGGATCGCGGTTTGCTAGGGCGGCTGACCGGCTACCTCCGCCAGGATCTCATCGGCAATCCATTTCACGAGGCGAAGTTCCACGCCGAACAGGTGCAGAAACTGGTCGATCAGATCGCGCCGGATGCGGGGATCCGGGTCCAGCCGCTGGTCGTGTTCACCAGCCCGAAGGTTCGCCTGGAGATCGACGATCCGATCATCCCTGTGCTGTACGCCGATCCGAAGCGCAAGCCCTCGCTGCGCGGCTATCTGCGCGATCTCAAAGGCCAGGAGCGCCCCACCCTGACGGAAGAACACCTGGACATCATCGACCGCATGTACGGGCTGGTCACGCGGCAGGAAATCGAGGCCGCGCTGGGTGGCGGAAGCCTGCCGCTTGAAGAAGACGCCCCCGACGACGAAGAATGAGCGCCTCTCGCCGCGGCCGGTTGTGGACGCTGGCCCTGCTGATCGGGCTGGCGTTCGCGCTGCGCATCTACCGGCTAGATACCGTCCCCTTGCGCGGCGACGAAGCCTTCGCGGTGCGCTACTGGGCCGCCGATCCGCGCGACGTGGTGCTGAACCTGGCCCGCTACGAACCGCACCCTATCGGGACGTTCTTCGGCTTCTGGGCGTGGAAGCAAGCTGCCGGCGACTCCGAGTTCGCCATGCGCTTCCTGCCCCTGCTTGGCAACCTGCTCGGCGTCGCCGCGCTGGCGCGTTTGGGGCGCCACCTGCTGCGGCACGACGGCGCGGCACTGATCGCGGCGGCGCTGTGGGCGCTCAACCCGCACCTGATCTGGCACGCGCAGGATGTGCGCAACTACGCGATCTGGGCCGGGCTGAGTCCGCTGGCGCTGTGGCTGTTTCTACGCGCGCTCGACCGGCCCCGCCCGCGCGCCTGGCTGCTCTATGCTGTCGCGCAAACGCTGGCGCTGTACGCTTTCTTTCTCGAAGCGTTCTTTGTGCTCGCCCAGCCGCTGTATCTGGCCCTCGTCCGCCGCGAGCGGTCCGTGCTCAGTCGCGCGGCTGCCGGATGGAGCCTGGTGCTCGTCCTGCTGATCCCGTGGGGCGTGCAGGGGTGGTATCTGGCGCAGAGCGGATACAGCGGGGCGGTCGGTGAGGCGCGGCCCGGCGACCTGCTGACGGTCTTCCTGCCGACTCTGCTGCTGGGTGACGCGCCGCCTGCACCGTGGAACACCTTGATCCCGCTGGCATGGATCGCGCTAATCGTCGGGGCGTGGACGCTCCGCCGCCCGCCGG
>DYEN01000004.1 GCA_020725705.1 Anaerolinea sp. | reverse complement strand
TCGCTGGCGTCGATGTCCAGCACGCCCGCCAGCACCGCCGGCTGATTGGCGACGATCCCGACGCTGTGCCCGCCCAGCCGCGCGAAACCGACCACGATGTTCCTGGCAAAGTGCTCGTGGATCTCGAAGAAGCGCCCCTCGTCGACAATCAGCCTGATCAGTTCTTTAACGTCATAGGGCTTGCTTGGGTCATCGGGCACCAGCGTGTTGAGCGCCTCTTCGGTGCGCAACGGATCGTCCTTCGTCGGCTCGAAGGGCGGGTCCTCCATGTTGTTCTGCGGGATGTAGGTGAGGATCTCGCGGATCAGGAACAGCGCGTCTTCTTCGGAGTTTGCCGCGACATGGCTCACACCGCTGATCGCGTTGTGGATCATGGCGCCGCCCAGTTCCTCAAAGGTGACATCTTCGTGCGTCACGGCGCGCACCACATCCGGCCCGGTCACAAACATATACGAGGTATCTTTGACCATGAAGATAAAATCGGTCAACGCCGGGCTGTAGACCGCCCCGCCCGCGCACGGTCCCATGATCACGCTCAGCTGCGGGATGAAGCCGCTGGCGAGGGTATTGCGCAGGAAGATGTCGGCGTACCCGCCCAGACTGAACACGCCTTCCTGAATCCGCGCGCCGCCCGAATCGTTCAGGCCGATGATCGGCGCGCCGTTCTTCATCGCCATGTCCATGATCTTGCAGATCTTCTCCGCGTGCGCCTCGCTGAGCGAGCCACCCATCACCGTGAAGTCCTGCGAATAAACGTAGACCAGCCGCCCGTTGATCGTCCCCCAACCGGTCACCACGCTGTCACCCAGGAACTGGTTTTCCGGCCTGTCCATGCCGAAATTGCGCTCGCGGTGCACCACAAAAGCATCGACTTCGCGAAAGCTGCCGGGGTCCAGCAGCAGGTCAAGCCGCTCGCGCGCGGTCAGCTTGCCGGCCTTGTGCTGCTTCTCGACGCGGGCAGGGCCGCCGCCCGCCATGCTCTGCAGGCGCATCTGGTTGAGACGCTCAAGCTTGAGATCCTGGTTCGTCATGCAGACATTTCCCCCGAATTGTGTTCGAACGTTTCGGCATGCGGCAGGTCACGCGCCGGCTCCGGCTCAAACGCGCGCCGGATCCGGCGCCAACGCATCACCCACGCCGCCAGCGCGACCAGCAGCGCGCTCAGCGCCGCCTGAAACGCGACGCGGCCCCGGTCGAAATCGGCGCGGGCGTAGATCATCAGCCATAACACGCCAAACGCGGCATAGTTGCTCAGTGCCGCCAGAAACCAGCGCCGCGCCCAGGTCCGCCGGCGGGCCAGCCCCAGCGCCAGCGCGCCGAACACCCCCGCCCAGATCAGCGCGAAGGCCGCGCGCAGCAGCGGCGGGTACGACACGCCCAGCGCCCGGTACGCCTCCGCGCGGGCCACATGATCGACCGCCAATGCCGCGTTGACGGCGGCGATCAGCGCAACGAGCGCGCTCAGCGCCCACAGCGTCCACGGGCGGGGCGCGCGCTGCAAAGATGTGTTCCCCATATTCGGCATTATAGCTTGGCGAATGGGGCGGTTCCAAAACCGCGACCGTTGGGGGTCACGCATTCGCGGCGATCTATCGCAACAGAACAGAAAACGGGCGGGGTAAAGCGCACCTGATGTTGCCACCCGCGAAAGAATGCATAAGAAAACGCGGGCGCAGCAAACTGCGCCCCGGCGTGTGTTCCACTCTCTACAACACGCGCTAAATACTTACTTCTGGCCGGTACTCGCCGAAGACCCCGCGCAGCACCCCGCAGATCTCGCCCAGCGTGATGTCCGCTTCTACACATTCGATGAACAGCGGCATCAGGTTGTCGCTGCCGCGCGCCGCCGTCTCCAGATGCGCCAGCAGCTCGCGCACGCGCGCGTTGTCGCGCTCGGCGCGCAGGCGTGCCAGCCGCTCGCGCTGCATCTGCTCGATGGCCGGATCGACCCGCAGAATCTCGCGCCCGGTGCCGCCGTCGTGATCGGTCGTGAAGCGGTTGACCCCCACCACCACCTGCTCGCCGGACTCGACCGCGCGCTGATAGGCGTAGGCCGCGTCGTTGATCTCGCCCTGCACAAAGCCGGCCTCAATCGCTGCCAGTGCCCCGCCCAGTGAGTCGATGCGCTCGATGTATTCGCAGGCGCGGCGCTCGATCTCGTCGGTCAGATACTCGATCACGTAGCTTCCGGCCAGCGGATCGATCGTGTCGGCCACTCCGGACTCGTGCGCGATGATCTGCTGCGTGCGCAGCGCGACCTGTACCGCCGCTTCGGTCGGCAGCGCCAGCGCCTCGTCCATGCTGTTGGTGTGCAGGCTCTGTGTGCCGCCCAGCACCGCCGCCAGCGCCTGAAGCGTTACGCGCACGACGTTGTTCTCCGGCTGTTGCGCGGTGAGCGTGCTGCCGCCCGTCTGCGTGTGGAACTTGAGCGCCCAGCTACGCGGGTCCTGCGCGCCGAAGCGCTCGCGCATGATCCGCGCCCACAGCCGCCGCGCCGCACGGAACTTGGCGACCTCTTCCAGAAAGTTGTTGTGCGCGTTGAAGAAGAAGCTAAGCTGCGGCGCGAAATCGTCCACTGCCAGGCCCGCGTCAAGGGCTGCCTGCACATAGGCGATCCCGTTCGCCAGCGTGAACGCGACTTCCTGCACCGCCGTGCTGCCCGCCTCGCGGATGTGATAGCCGCTGATGCTGATCGTGTTCCAGTGCGGGACCTCGCGCGCGCAGTAGGCGAACAGGTCCGTGATCAGGCGCATCGACGGCTTGGGTGGGAAAATGTACGTCCCGCGCGCGATGTATTCCTTGAGGATGTCGTTCTGCACCGTCCCGCGCAGCTTCGACGGCTCAACGCCCTGCTTCTTGCCGACCGCGATGTACATCGCCAGCAGGATCGCGGCGGGCGCGTTGATCGTCATGCTGGTCGAGACTTTGTCGAGCGGGATGCCCTCGAACAGCCGCTCCATGTCGCGCAAAGACGGGATGCTGACACCCACCTTGCCGACCTCGCCCAGTGCCATCGGGTCATCGGGGTCGTAGCCGATCTGGGTGGGCAGGTCGAAGGCTACGCTCAGCCCGGTCTGCCCGGCGTCGAGCAGATAGCGATAGCGCGCGTTGGATTCCTCGGCGGTGGCGTACCCGGCATACTGGCGCATGGTCCACAGGCGGCCCCGGTACATCGTCGGCTGCACCCCCCGCGTGAACGGGTACTCGCCGGGGAAACCAAGCTGCTTCTGATAGAGGTCCGCGTCGCACGATTCGTCGGGCAGGTAAACACGATCCAGCTCGATGTCCGACGACGTCGCAAAGCGCGCCTTACGCTCCGGAAAGCGGCTGATCACCTTCGCCAGGGTGTTATCTTCCCACGCCTGCTTGAGTTGTTTCAACGTTTTGTCGCTCATTGTCCTTGCTCACCCGACCGCCGACAGAACCACGAGCCGCGGCCCGCGCCGGGACTCGATATGCGCCCTCTACTATACCCGATGCGGGCGGCTGTATCAGTTATAACCCTCACGCAATTTCCGGTTACGCGTCAGGTTCGCCCCATCACAAAAAAAGCCCCCTCTCGCGCAGAGAAGGGGCCGGGATGGGCGCGCGGCATGGCTTACACCTCGCGGCGGCCCCGCAAGCGCTCGACGTACACCTTAACCGCCTCGCGCATGAACGGCGCCAGGTCCGGATGCATCTTAACAAACGTCGCGTTGAACTGCGGGTCCTCGTTGTAGAGGTCCGCCAGCCCCAACAGGCCCTCGAGCGCCGGGTCGTAGAAGTTCCGCAGGTGCTCGTGCCAGCGGCGGACGCAATCCTGCACCCTGGGGCCGGCCGGCCCTTCAGGCATGGCGGCGATCAGGTCGGTGTAGATCGCGCGGCCTTCGTCCAGAATGGCGCGCTTCTTCTCGTCGGAGTAGCTGCGCCACCGCCGGTTGGACTCGCGCACCGTCTGTTCATCCCAGCGCTGCGCGGCTTCCTCTTCGTAGGCTGCCTGCTGTTCCTCGCTGAACCCCGCGAACAGGTCTTGACTGCTCATCTCGATCTCTCCCTTCAGATGTTGGAGCGTGCGCTCCACCGTATCCAGCAGCCGCGCCAGCCGCTGCTGACGCTCGCGCAGGGCCTGGCGGTGCTGTTCCAGTGCGGCCGGCAGGTCGAAGCCCGGCCGGTCCAGAACGTCCCGGATTTCGTCCAGGCTCAACCCCAGCTCGCGCAGGAACAAGATCTGCTGCAAGCGCAGCAGTGCCGCGTGGTCGTAGCGGCGGTAGCCGTTCGACGGATCGCGCGGCGGGCACAGCAGACCGATCGCGTCGTAGTGGTGCAGCGTGCGGACGCTGACCCCCGCGATCCTGGCAAGTTGCCGGACGGTATAGTGCGTGTCGGTCGTCATGTTGAGCAGTCTAAACTATCACGTTACGTCAGAGTCAAGAGGGTTTTAGAGATGCGCACACTCTCGCATCCACCGCAAGGGCGATGCGCGCCTTGCCCGTTCGCCAATGGGATCGCAGACCAAGCCTGAGGCGAGCCGGCTCGCTCCCCAACCGAGCGCCGGCAAGGGGTCGCTTAATCTTCCAGCAAATCCTCGCAGCGCAGATCGTAGTAGGCCAGCATGGCACGCTCGAAGTTCGGCCACCACAAGGCCGGGTCGCCCTTGACCGACCAGTGATAGACCGGGAAGAACAGGTTGTGGATGGCGGACAGCCGGTAGTCGAGCCAGCAGTCGTCCCAGGAATAGCCCTCGACGCCCAGCTTCACCAGCCGGTCGTAGTACGAGCGGACCAGCGGGCGCTCCATGCGCGAGCGGTAGTCGGGAAAATCGTGCATGGCAATCATGTAGGCCAGGTCGTTCGTCGCCGGGCCGATCTGCCACAGCGCCCAATCCAGGATGCGTACCCGATGCGCCTCAGGATCGCGCGGGTAGAGGAAGTTCCAGGCGTGCGCGTCCCCGTGAATGAGCGTCAGCCCCTTGTTCTGCGCCATGCGCTCGCGGAAGTGGCGCGGCGGCCACAGGGCGAACAGCCGCTCGTAAACCGCCCCCCGCTGATCCGACATCCGATCGCCCATGAAATCCACGAAGCCGGGAAAGCTCTCGCGGGCGCGGGCGATGGTGGTGTCGTGCACGTCGCCCGCCAGCGCGCCGACATCCCCGTAGATGCGCGGGTGATCCCACCAGAAGGCGTGAAACTGGGCCAACGCGTGCGTAAGCTGCTCGTAGCGCGGCGTAGACGGGGGCAGCGTCATCTCGGACGTCATGTGCGTGGCCGAGACGTCTTCAAGCAGCAGGTGCGACGCGCCGGCGTCCTCGTCCCACTCCGCGTCATAACAGGCGAGGATCAGCGGCGTGGACTCCATCGCGGGAACCACCGTCCGGTAGAAATCGACCTCGCGCCGGAAGTCGCTCAGCTTGAGAAAAAGCGCGCGCGGGGCGCGGGTCTGCGCGTCTTCGCTGTAGGTCAGCTTGAGGTTCGCGACGGTGGCGGTGTTCGTCTTCTGCGGCGTCACCTCGACCGACACCACCGTGCCCTGCTGCAGAAAACCGCCGCGCCTCAAAACCTCGGTGAGCCACTCGGCCGTCACCTGCTCAAAATCAGTGATCGCCAACCAGAACCTCCGCCGGCACGCGCACGCCCTCGAAATTGGCAAAGGTCAAGTCGTGCACATCGAGCTGCAGTGCCCGCTTGACACGCTCAAACAGCGCCAGATAGCTGTCCAGGATGCGCGGCGCGTCCGACAGCCCCAGCACGGCGAGCGCCGACTCAATCGCTGCCGCCGGTCCCTCGACCTCGACGAAGGTCCCAAACGGCAATTCGTCCAGCACGATCTCCGCCTCGCCGAGCCGGTAGGTGGTGCGATACTTCTCGTAGACGACGTGCGGGTGAAAGCCGAGCCGCTGGAGAATGGTGTCCATCGTGTCAAAATCGCTCACCGTCACTTCTGCCTCGAAGCGGGTGCGTAGGTTGGGCGGCAGCCTGACGTCGTCGCCGGGCGGCGCCTTGTAGGTCAGGCGCGCGACGGTATCCTGCCGCAGACGCAGGACAATCTCGTTCGGCGTCAGCGTCTCGCCGGCGTCCTCATAGCGAATGTTGTGCTCGTAGACCCGCGCCGCGGTCTGCACGGCGCCTGCCGCGGCCAGCCGCGCCGCGATGGCGTCCAGGTCGGGCACGGCGATTTTGACTTCGGTCTCGGTCAGTGCGTTCATCACGGCGATCTCCTGCGCCCTTTCTGGCGCGGCAGCCTGGCTCGATCATAGCACGCTCGCGGTGGAATGACAGACGCCCCGGCGCGTCAGGGCACGATGGTGCGGACCGCCGGTTTGAGCAGGCGGTGGATAGTCAGGATCAGCTCGCGGTAGAAGCCGCGCGCGCTCTCCGGCGAGAGCACGACATCGTGATAGAAGCTGCCGGACGCACGCTCGACCAGCCACAGGTCCACCCCAAAGAACGGGACGTCCGGCTGGTCGTCCAGGCTGTCGAATTTCAGGCGGCGCAGCGCCGCGTTCAGCTCCTGGAAGCGTTCGTGCTCAACCGGATAGGTGAAAAAGACCTCTTTGCCGGGCTTGTCGTAGACGACTTTGAGCGCAGCGCCCGTCCCATGCCCGCGCGTCAGCGTGGCGACCTGATTGGGGAAACGCCCGTCGTGATACTCAATCGTGACGCGAAACGCCTCGCTGATCAGCGGGCTGCGCGTCAGATTGCGCAGCTCGTCCTGGCGCAGACGCAGCGCAATCAGGCGGATTGGATCCGCCCGCCGTGCTTCCATTTGCCCCCCATCGTCCGTAGATCAGGCTTGCACTTGATTATAACGAAAACACGTCACCAGATGGTCGTTGACCAGCCCGCACGCCTGCATGAAGGCATAACAGATCGTCGGCCCCACAAACTGAAATCCTCGCTTCAGCAGGTCCTTGCTCATGGCGCGTGATTCGGGTGTCTCGGCGGGGATCTGGCGCAGTTCTGTAAACGCGTTCTGGCGCGGGACGCCGCCGACAAACTGCCAGATATAGGCGTCGAACGACCCGAACGCCGCCTGCACGTCGAGGAAGGCGCGCGCGTTGTGCACCGCGGCGTTGATCTTCAGCCGGTTGCGGATGATGCCCGGATCCGCCAGCAGCGCCGCGATCTTGGCGTCGTCGTAGCGCGCGACGATGGCCGGGTCGAAGCCGTCGAAAGCGCGGCGGTAGTTCTCGCGGCGCTTGAGGATGGTGCTCCAGCTCAGCCCTGCCTGCGCCCCCTCCAGAATCAGCATCTCAAACAACTTGCGATCGTCGTGCTCCGGGACGCCCCACTCCTCGTCGTGATAGGCAACGTATAGCGGATCGCCGGTTCCCCATGCGCAACGCGACAGCTCGCCCATAGTTCCCTCACTCCTTTCGCGCGGAAATCACCGGTTGATTTCGGGCGCAGCACAAGATGCACCCAGAACGAAAGGGCACTCTCCCGTTTTCGTTCCAGACGCACGCTGTTTGGCGGCTACAGCTCCAGCACGGCCTTGCCGAACAGATCGCCGGCTTCCATGCGCGCCATCGCGGTCCGCACCTCGTCGAGCGGGTATGTCGCGTCGATGACCGCCTTCAGCTTGCCTTTGAACAGCAGGCGCATCACGCGCACGTAATCGCGATGCGGCCCCATGGTGCTACCCAGGATCGAGAGGTGTTTCCCGAAGATGAGCCGGTTGTCGATCTCGACCTTCGCGCCGCCGGTGTTGCCCACCGTAACCAGGCGCCCGCCGCGAGCCAGCGCGCGCAGGCTGTCGTTGTACGTGGGCGCGCCGACGTTGTCCACCACCACGTCGACGCCGCGCTTGGCGGTAAGCTGGTACACCGCGCGCGACCAGCCACCCTCTACGTCGCGCAGGATCGTCGCGTCGGCGCCCAGCGCCTGCGCCTTCGCCAGCTTGTCCTCGCTGCTGCCGACCACGTAGACAGTGCAGCCGGTCAGCTTGGCGATCTGCAGGCTGGCGGTGTTGACGCCGCCCCCCGCGCCAATGATCAGCACCAGTTCGCCGGGGCGCAGGTTGGCGCGCGTGATCAGGCTGTGCCACGCCGTCACGAACACCAGCGACGCCGCCGCCGCCTCGGCAAACGAGACGTGCTCCGGCAGCGCGATCAGGTTGCGGGCGGGAACGGTGATGTACTCCGCGAAGGTCCCGCTCACATGCTCGCCCATCAGGCGGAAGCGCACGCAGCGGTTCTCCCACCCGGCGCGGCAGAACTCGCATTCCCCGCACGAGATAGTCGGGTCGACGGCGACGCGCGCCCCGATCTCCCAATCCTGCACGCCCTCGCCCAGCGCGTCGATCGTGCCGGCGGCGTCGGCGCCCAGGATATGCGGGTAGCTGAGCTTGATCCCCGGCCAGCCGTTGCGTACCCAGATGTCCAGGTAGTTCAGTGCGGCGGCCCGGACGCGCAGCCGCACCTCGCCCGGTCCTGGCTCCGGCATAGGCAGTACAGCGATCTCAACTTTCTCCAGGTCGCCATGCTCGCGTATTAAGGCTGCTCTCATCGTGCCCTCTCCCTTAACGTGCGTCTAGAACGTGTTCTGCACCTTCCGGAAACGCCGATCTTGGGTGGTCTGGTGGGGACGCAACAAGCTGCGCCCTCGCCGCCAGCTTCCTCGCGTGCGGCGCGGGCCGGGCAAGCCTAACCCCCTACGCCTGACGCCAGATGCCCCCGTGATCCGGTCTGCTAAGTCCTAGCAGCCTCTAGTTACCCAGGTCCGGCCCCGGTACCAGGAAACCGAGATCGCGCCGGTAAACCAGATCCGTCCAGGCCAGGATCGCGGTGTTGACTTGCTCGCCCTCAGCTGGTGGTGGCGGATCGTCCACGCGCATGACCACCACCGCGACCGGCAGCGTGCCGCTCTCGTCCGCGAAGGCCCGGTCGAACGTCCAGCGTTCGCTGAGCGGCGCCTGCGTCACCAGACTGACATACTGCGCCATCCGGTCGCTCAACGTGATCGCCGCAGCCGATGCATCCGTGCCGGGCGGAAACACCACAGCCAGCGCCAGAAAGGTCGCGCCCGTGCCGCGAAAGGTCCCAAAGGCGGCCAGCGTGTACGGGGGCAGCGGCGCGGCGTCTGGAGCGGCTTCCTCGTCTTCAGCCGTCGCGCCCGGCTCAAGCGCGAGAGGATCGCCCGCAACCACTTCCTCAGAGAAGATCGCCCCCACCAGCGCCCCCAGATCGGAGCGGCTCAACCGGTGCAATGCCTCGGCTGCCGCCCGGTAACGCGCGTCGTCCGCCAGCGAGGGCTGCGCGCCCTGGCGTGCGTCCAGTGCCGCCTGCACGCGCTCCGTCGCCCGCGCGATCACGAGCGTGCCGTCGTCCAGCACTGCGATGCGATTGAGCGTGCCGAGCATCCCCACCCGAGGCAGGTCGGCGCCGAGCGCCAGTTCATAATCGCCCAGAATGCGGAACAACGTGCCGCCGTCGAGCGCTTCCGCTTCGTACCCGGTTGCCAACAGCGCCTCGCCCACCCGCGCCGGTTCGAGCGCCGTCTCCAGCACGGTGATGTTCGAGGGCGGCGTTTCGAGCGCCACAAAGCGATCCACCGCGAACAGGTCAAACCCATAGACCGGGCGCATATCCTCGTGGAACAGGTACTGGCCCCCGAGCACCTCCGGCGGAACCGTCTGGCGCGGCATGACGAACAGCCACCAGGCGCGCGCCGGCTCCGGTAGCGCGTCCGCCGCGGCCACGCTGTGCACGCGCGGGATGCCGGTCGCAGCATGCCACGCCGCGAAATCGCCATACGTGACCAGCCGGCTCTCCGCGTCGGACGCCTGGGGAACAAACGCCAGCAGGTCCAACAGCGGGTTTGTGTCATCCTGAGCGCGAGCCGGCCCGCCCGGCGGGCCGACGCTGGCCATCAGCGCCAGCAGCAGAACCATGATCGAGCGTCTCATCGCGGTCTCCTCTCGCCTGTGATGCCCACAGGCCACGGCCAACCACCTCGGATCAGTAAAGATCAGAACCGCACGCGAAACGGCAGGCTGTGTGTCTGCTCGCCGTTGAGATACACCTCGGCGCGGTACTCGCCCACCCGCCACTGCCGCTCGGGATGCTCCGCGCTGAACACCAGCGTGCCGCTGCCGGAGCGCACTGCATCCTCGCCAACGATCCGGTCGGCGCCGCCTTCGCCCGCGCCCACCTGAACCCACACCACTTTCACCTCGCTGTCGGCAGGCGCGTTCGCCAGCTCGACGATCAGGTAGAACGTGTCGTCCGGGCGGAACGACAGCGTGCGCGTTGCGCCGCCGGGGTCGCGCACCAGGTTCGCCGCCCGGATGTGAGCGGTCGTCACCCGGATACTGCATGCCAGCCCGGCCCCGACCAGGGCCAGCGCCGCGATCCACAGCGACCATCGAGCTTTCATCGCCTTCCCCTTGCTGCGGGCAGCCGCCGATCGGGCTGCCAGTGGCTCTAGCATACTCAGGCGCGGGTGTTTCCGGCAACCTGCCGCCGCGGTCTGCCCGGCAGACGGACGCATCAGCGACGCGCCGGTCTGCCGCCCGTGACTTCTGCGCGCGGCGTGTTATGATCGGCCCGCGCTCAACTTGTGGGAGGTTCCGATATGCTCCACCGGGTCTTGCGTCGAGCGCTGGCGCCGCTGATCCTGGCGCTTGCTCTGATGCCGGGGCCGCCTGCCGACCGCGCGCTGGCTCAGGATGCCTGCGCCGGGTTGGTCGCGCCGCGCCTGGCGGCGGGCGGCATGGGCCGCGTCAGCTCGCCCTACGGCGTCAGCCTCAAGGACCGGCCCAACACCGGCGCCGCCGGGGCGGTCGAGGTGGCGCTGTTGCCGCCCGGCACCGTGTACGTGGTGGTCGACGGTTTTCGCTGCGCCAACGGCTACCGCTGGTGGCAGGTGCGGCTTTCCAACGGCACTACCGGCTGGGCTGCTGAAGGCGACGCGGCCAACTATTTCCTTGAGCCGTATGTCGTCGGGCTGGACCTGTTCCATCCCACGCCCGACCGCACGCAAATCGCGCACACCTTTGTCCTGCCGGATGGTCGCGCCGAAGCGCGTCCGCCGTTCCCGGTTGCGCCCGTCGAGGCGACGCCTGCCGACATCTGGCAATCGGTCGAGATCGAGCGGCTGATTCCGGCAGTCGAGCGAGTCCGCCAGGCGTGCCCGCAGCGGCAGGAAGGTACGCCCTTTGCCGCGCTGGCAAGCGCCGACGACGCCCTGCACCTGTCACTACCCCCGCTGGATTACGAGGTCTTTCCCGCGCCGGACGGCTCGCGCCTGTTGCTGGTCCGCCATCTGCACCTGCTCGTGCCGCGCTGCGATAACGCCCTGCCCGAGCGCATCGGCATCAGCCGGGTAAGCGTGCTGGACGCAGACGGAACCGAAACTGAACTGTTCCCCTTCGCGCAGCACAGCTCCATCCCCCCATCGGAAGACGCCTACGCCGCCGATACGCTCGACGCCTGGGCGATCTATCTGGACGAGATCGTCTGGTCGCCGCATGGCCGCTATATCGCCTTTGTGGCCGCCTACCGCGACGCCTGCGGCGAGACAGACTGCTACCGCTTCCATATGTACGTCGCCAACCTGGAAAGCGGGCAGCTCTATATCCTGGGCGAGGGGCGGCACGTCGCCTGGACGGATGGCGGCGAGCGGCTCGTCTTCTTCCGCCTGGTGACCGGCGCGGAGGGCCGGCGGGTCGCGCGCCTGTTTTCCGCCCGGCCAGACGGCACCGACCGCCAGGAAATCTGGCTGCCCGGCGGCGCCGTGTACGTCTCTGCCACACAGACGGCGCTCGGCCTGCCCTGGAACGAGAGCGGCACGCGCGTGATGGTCGGCAACGCGGGCGGCACCGACGAGGTGATGCTCTTCACCCTGGCGGATAAGAGCTTCACACCGCCCGTAGCCGTCCCGGCGCTGGCGATGCCGCTCAACCGGCTGTCGGTGCACCTGGTCCAGGGAGAAACGGCGTATCTGTGGACGACCATCCGGGGCGATTTCGTCGTCCAGAACGTGCGCCGGGGCGACGCTGCCCCCCTCGAAAGCGCGCTCGGCTCAACCGGCGTGCCGCTGAAGTGGGTCAGACCGTTCGCCAGCGGCGAGACGGTGCTGGCTGCTATGGCCGACGGCACCGCTTACGTGCTGGATATCGGCGCGGACACGCTGACGCCGGTTGCGCTCACCCGGTAGCGTCGGAATGGGCCGACAGCGGGGCACGCTCGCGCTGATGGTGGCGCTGCTGCTGGTAGGGTTCGCCCTGCGCGCGCGGCAGATCACGGCCCTGCCGCTCTACCAGGACGAAACCTATCACCTGCGCCGCGCCCAGGCCGTCATGCGCTTCGCGGACAACCCGATCGCCTACGCGCACGGCAAGCTGCTGCTCTACTACTGGATCGGCCTGTTCCGCCCCGCTTACACCGAAGCCGGGCTGGCTGCCGCCCGCCTGGGGGTTGCGCTGACCGGCCTGCTCGCCGCGGCGGGCAGCGCTGCCCTGGCGCGAACCCTGTCCGGCACGGGGGCCGCTCTGCTGGCGCTTGGTTTCATGGTCTTCGCGCCCTGGGCGCTGTTCTACGACCGCCTGGCCATGTCGGACTCACTCGCGGCGGCGCTGGCCGCGCTGGCCGGATGGTGGACCCTGGTCGCCATCCGCCACCCGACGCGGCAGCGGGGGATCGCGCTCGGCGTGCTGCTGGGCCTGGCGCTGCTCGCCAAACTCTCGACCGCGCCGCTGCTCGGCCTGCCACCGCTGGCCGCGCTTCTGTTCGGCGGCGACAGGCTGCCGCTCCGCGAGCGGTGGGCGCGTGCCCGCCCCGCGTTGCTGCCCGCCGCGGCGATCGTGCTGGCGGTCGGCGGGCTGTACGCGCTCGGCGCGCTCGAAAACGCGCTCTCCGGTCGCCCGCAGGAGCCGTACGACCCGGAGTTGTTCGACGCGGCGCGCGGCCTGGGCGGCGCGCTCGATAATCTGCGGGTGGCGTGGGAAGCGTCTACCCTCTACCTGAGCCGCCCGCCGGTGATCGCGTTGCCGGTGCTGGCCGCCGCCCTCGTCTGGCGACACCCGCGCGCCGGAATCTATCTGCTGGCGTGGCTGCTGGCTTTTTCGGCGCCGTTCATCGCCTTCGCCGTCGTGCTCCAGCCGCGCTATTTCGTGCCCGCGCTGCCTGTCCTGGGCGCAATTTTCGGCGGGGGGTGGAGCGCGCTGGGCAAGCCGGAACGTCGCTCGACCGCGATC
>DYEN01000523.1 GCA_020725705.1 Anaerolinea sp. | reverse complement strand
TGGCCGCTTCGTTGCCTGTGCCCGTACCTTCCAGGCGGCCCGGTGTGGCACCCGGCCACAGCATCGGCACGGCGGGGATGATAGGCGTTTCCTGGCCCGTGTCCGGATCGGCGCGCAGTTGGCTGACGAGCACACCACAGACCGGGTTGGCGCTCTTATTGGTGACGACGATGTTGTAAACCACTTCGCCGCCGCGCAGCACGGTCGTCGTGGCCGGCTCGCTAACCGTCACCGCGATCTCGATGTTCGGGTTGGTGACGTCGACCACCACCTGCTTCTGCGCGGTCAGCTGCCGTCCCCCGGCCAGCCCGCTGACCCGCACCGTGTTCACCAACGGGTCCGGGTCCTCGGCCAGAATCGTGTAATCCCAGGTAAACGTGCGAACATTGCCGGGCGCTAGCGTGATCCCGGACAGACCGGGCAGCGCGCCGTAGCTGCGCAGAGTCCCGCCGAGCGGCGGATAGGTCAGGTTGGTGATCGGCTCGTCGCCCACGTTCGACAGCGTCATCCGGAAGCGCACCGTGTCTCCGACGTTAGCCGCCGGCTTGGGTAGCCCGCTCGCCGGGTCCAGCGCTTCAAGCTCCATATTCAGCGCCGAGTCCGCGATGTCGACCGACACCGCCGCATCGGCGCTGACCGTCCGGCCCGTGTTGACCGCGCGCGCAGTGACCGACACCCGGTTGGTCAGCGGGTCCTGGCTGTTCGGCAGCACCGTCCACTGAGTGTTAAACGGCCTCGACTCGCCCGCTGCCAGCACCAACGACGGCGAGACAGAGATCAGCCCGGTCAGGCTGTCCTGAATCGTCAGCCGATCGACCGCGATCCCGCCCAGACTTGTGTTTTCGACCGTGATCAGGTAGTGAATCGTATCGCCCGGCTGGGCCGGCTCTGACACGCTCTGCGTGCCGCGCACGATCTGCTGAACCCTCTTGGTGACCTTGATGCTCGCCTGGTGAATCTGAACCGGATCGCTCTCCACCTCGGCAGACGCCGGGTCCGCGCCGCCGGAGTGGGCGGTCAGCGTCCCGGTCAGGCGGAACTCCCCGGTCTCGGTTGACGGGGGAATCACGACATTTCTGATCGTACACTCCGCTATCTGCCCGGACTGTAGTTCTGTGATCGGGGAGCCGCCGACAGTCCATTTGCCGATGCCGCTGCACTGGCTGACAAACTGCGAGAACTCCGATTCGACCGTGAGGTTGTCGATCACCACGCCGGGACGTGTGTTCTCCACCCGGATCGTGAAATCGACCAGGTCGCCGGGGGCTGCCGTGCTCACGCTCGGCCCGAACAACCTGATCAGAAAGCCGGGCGAGCTGACCGTCACTTTCCACGATTTGTCTTCATCCTGGACCAGCGCGTTATTGGAATCTCTGGCGTCCACGTTGACTATGATCGGGATCTCACCGGGCGAAAACGCGCTGACCTCGTAGCGATAGCGGCCCTCCCAGTAGTCACCCGGTGCAGGCATTGGATGCGGGAGGGGCATTTGCTCCCAGCCCGGTTCGGGCAGCGGCGCCTGGCCCGCCACCGTCAGGTTGACGTTTGTGACCGTAATTTGCTCGTTGGTCCGGCACCCCGGGTCGTCCGTCCAGTTCATGACCACGACCCAGATTTTCAGCACATCACCCGAGGCGGCCTCGGTGACTGGCACAGCCCCGAAGGGCGTGGGGTTGGTCGTGCCGCTGGGTGGCTGATTTCGGTCCGGCTCGCTCGGATAGTCCTGCACCGCCACGGCCAGCACCTTGATCTTGCATTCCTGCGGCAGCTGTCCCTGCCGCCGAGGGCTGTCCGCGGCGCCACCGAGCGCCGGCGCTGCCGCCGCGCGGGCTGCGCCCCCCTCAGCATCAGACCCGGCGAGCACGCCCGCGCCCGACGGCGGTTCGGCAGCCGGAGCGGCGAGCACCAACGCCGGGAATTGTCCGATAAGCATCGAAAGGATAATGACAATCGCGCGAGCCAAGGGGATGATCTTGGACATAATTATGCGCTCCTGTGCATGGTCACCTGGCGAGCAGGCTTCCACGAGATGAAAACTGATGCAGCGTTCACGCTGCCAGAACAGGAAGGATCGATGCCAATAAATAAAAAACGCATAGACGCTAACTTAAGATTATCACACAACCTTTGCTCACAAATATGAATTTATTCCCAAAAAACGC
Source organism: Anaerolinea sp. (assembly GCA_020725705.1). Classification (GTDB taxonomy): domain Bacteria; phylum Chloroflexota; class Anaerolineae; order Aggregatilineales; family Aggregatilineaceae; genus DYGX01. Next base: position 297 of record DYEN01000523.1, on the reverse strand, counting down.
CTTAAGAACAGTTCTTGACAAAGCTTGTACAATTGTATGCCTCAAGCAGTTGTGCTGCGGCATAACTCCAGTTGTAACGCTCTGCGCCGAGCGCCTGCGCCCGGCGGGCCAGTTCCGCCCGAAAGACCCCGTCGCGCAGCCGATCCAACGCCTCGACCGCAGCATCGGCTGTCGACGCCGTCATCACCACGCCACAACCTTCCACCCGGATTATTTCGGCGATCTCGCCTACGGGCGTTGTGAGCAGCGGGCGGCCCGCCGCGATCGCGGAGAGCGCCAGATTGGGCATGAAATAGG
>DYEN01000522.1 GCA_020725705.1 Anaerolinea sp. | reverse complement strand
GTCGCGCAAGAACGCGCGCACGGCGGCGACCTCGCCCCCGGCTGCCAGCGCCTCGTCGTAGCTTAGCCGGGATAGCTCCGGCGCGGCACATGCGATCCGCTCCGCCCACTCCGGATAGACCTCGCCCGCCAGCGCAAGCAGATTGTCCCAAGTGGCCAGCACCAGGGTCGCCAACGGAATCAGCACCAGCTTGAAGCGCGTGCAGCGCGCGACCAGGCGCATAATGTAGTGCTCATCGTAGCCGATGTGGCGCAGGATATCCGCGCCGCCCAGACCAACCAACCCGGACAGCCCCTCGCCGTCCAGTAAGAAGACAAGCCGCCGGCGTGGATCATCGCTCAGCCACTCGAAGCTTGCCGCGTCCGCGCCGCGCAGAATGCGCCCGGCGAAGCCGTTCGCCGGGACCGGGTGGCTCAGGCCGCGCCCGAACGCCTGGGCAAACACGCGGGCGAACGCGCCGAACTGCGCCTCGCCGTCGCCGTGATATTCGATCTCAAGTCTCATTCGCTGCACCCCCTCGCGGGCCATCCCCGGCATTTTCTGCCCAGATTCTTCCGGCCCTGGAAATAGGCCTGGCTGCAAAATGGGATTATCATACCATGCAGAGCCGCGATTTCACCCGTCTCCCTGGTTGCCCACCCCGGCGCCTGAAGATCGCCGTCGAAAACAGGCAGACTCATGTTGCGCGGCGCCGTTCCATAGGTTACGTTCTTATGAGGGGTTGTGAACTCCGGGCGCCGCCGCGTCATCGGGCGGGTGCACAGGGATCGCCACCCCGCAGAAAGCAAGCGGGGGGGAATGGCAACACACGGGTATGGCACATTTCATGAAGTACTGGAAGTGGCCGACCGTCCAGCCGCGCTATGAGGAGATCATCCCCACACTGCGCCACATGGGCAGCCGCCAGTTCAGTCGAGCCGCACCGGGAGACGTGATCTGGATGGTAACCGTCCAGCCGGTCACGGATGTGCTCTTTCTCGTCGGTAAGCTGACGGTTGGCTGGCTGGGCGACCGGGACGAAGCCATGCAGCGGTTGGGCGTGTCCTGGCTGTGGGACGCGCCGTTGCATGTGATCGCGCGCGAAGTAATTGACGGCAGCGGGCATGGCGAGCCGTTCAAGGAGATCAGCCTGCGCGACGTCTGTGCCGGCTTGCGCTTCATCAGTCCCGGCGGCAAAGACCGCCTGCGCACCACCGCCGGGCGAGTCCATCCCACCCAGCTCCAGACCATGCGCCAGCTCACCGGCGCCGGCGCGCGCTTGCTGGAGCAGCTTTGGCAGGCAGCGCCGGCCGGTCGTGCGGAGCCGGATAGTGGCCGGGTAAGCGCGCCGCCACCCCCTCGATTGCGCAGTGAGTCGCCGCGAAAAACGCTTCAGCGCGCGCGGTAAGGCACGAAACACCGAATGTTCAGAACACACCGGCGCAAGATTATCGGCGATATCGTTTCACGCAAGACACGAACGCTGTTGGTATCGCTGAGCGTTTTCGTCGGTGTGCTGGGCGTAGTGGTGCTGGTCACGATGGGCGAGCTGATGACGCGCCAGCTCGAAAAGGACCTCAACCCGTCCGAAATGGCGATGTTGCGCGTCTACCTTGATCAGCCCGTCCAGCGGGTCAACAACGAGAGCGTGCTCGAACTGCTGCGCAGCCGCCCCGGCGTCACGGACGTCGAAGGGCAGGCCGTCTATGGCTTCCGGTGGAAGCTGCCCGACGAGGACGAGTTCCGCTCCGGCCAGATGTACGCCTACTCTGAGCCGTTCGGCAGCATCGACCTGGAGCCGGTGCGCCTGATGCGCGGGCGCTATCCCACCGCCGGCGCGAATGAGATCGCCATCGAGATCCGCATGGCGCAAAAGTACGGAATCAAGCTGGGCGATACGATCATCGCGCAGCGCAACGGGTTTGGGACGGCGGAACTAAAGGTCGTCGGGTTCATCTTCCAGCCCTACCTGTACGTCGGCAGCAACGAGAACACCGAAAGCGTCTACGCGAACTATGCGGATGCGCAGAGCATCATCCGTTTCACAGGGTTCAGCTCGCTCTATGTGCGCTTCACGGATTTCGCCACCGCGCGCGAACGGTCGTCCGAGTTCCGCCGTGTCATCTCCAACCTGACGCCCTACTCCATCGCCTTCTACCTGCTCGACAACCCGCAGCAAAACGCGTTCATCGTCGGCGCACGCCAGTTCAGCCGGGTGCTGATGATTCTGGCGATCGTGGCGATGATCGTATCCAACTTCCTGGTCACGAACGTGATCAGCACAGTCGTCGCGGAGCAGCGCCAGCAGATCGGTGCGATGAAAGCACTCGGCGCGACTGAGTTCGACATCATGGTGATCTACCTGGGGCTGGCGTTCGCCTATGGCGTGATAGGCACCATCCCCGCCGTGCTCGTCGGGCTGCCGCTTGGCCGGGCCGTGGCCGAGGCGGCTGCACCGCTCGCCAATACGCTGTTGGAAGACACGTCGCCGCCACCCCTCGCCATCGCGCTCGGCCTGGGCATGGGCCTGGTTGTGCCTGTGCTGGCCGCGATCGTCCCGGTGATCAACGGCTCGCGCGTGACCATTCTCGAGGCGATCACCGACCAGGGCATCCGCGCAGACTACGGGCGCGGGCCGCTGGCGTATGTGCTGGCACACATTCACCTGCCGCTCACCATCGACCACGCTATCAACAACATTCTCCAGCACAAGTCGCGCCTGTCGCTCACCCTGCTAACCCTGATGCTCGCCACGGCGGCCTTCATGGGCATGTTCGCCGTCTTTGATCGCCTGAACGGCGTCATTACCGATATCCGCGCCGAACTCAGCCTGGATCTATCGGTCGATACGGCGCGCCTGAGCGTCGCCAGTGTGATGCAAAGCCTGCTATCCGAGGAACCCATTTCGGAGATCCAGCCCGGCGTGGCGGTCGAGGTGACCGTCAACGATCCCGTGGATGTCACGGTAGCATCAGACGAGGCAACCTCCCCCGATCAGGCCCCGCATATCTTCGTGACCGCCATCGATCCGGTCGCAAACGCACGCGACATCAGCCTGATCAGCGGGACGGGCTGGCAGGATAATCCGCAGCGCGAGGGGATCGTCATCACGCCGGAGATTGCGGACCGCTTCGACAAGGCGCTGGGGGACGTGCTGACGCTCAGCTCGCCAGAGCAAACGCGCTCGTTCGAGATCATCGGTATTGCGGATTATCCGATTCAGACCGCGTTCATGCGCGCCGAGGAACTGGCCTCGTTCATCGGCACGCTGCGCGACGCACCGGAGCCAAACGCGTACTGGCGCAAGGTGCGTGTCAGCGACAACGGCTCGTTCGATGCGCTGGAAGACTCCGAAGTGTGGGCGG
>DYEN01000521.1 GCA_020725705.1 Anaerolinea sp. | reverse complement strand
CGCCGCCCCTGGCGCTCTACCGCCCGCGCGGCCAGCGCCCGCCGGATGCATTGCGTCCTGTCCGGCTGCGGCTGGTACCGTATTACGCCTGGGCCAATCGCGGCCCGACCTCGATGGCAGTCTGGCTGCTAGACGGGGGCGGCCCGGCCCGGCTCTGAGCGCCGCCGCTCGCGGAAACACGCCCGAGCCGGTTATGACAGGCCACGGCGTGATTCTGTATGATGATATGATGATACGTATAAACGCGTGCCTTCCCTTGCCGGGAAGTGTTCCCGGCGCGCTTACCCTGGCGTAAGGACACATACCGCGATGACAACCTATCACGCCACGCTGGTCAGCCACACTCACTGGGACCGCGCCTGGTACGTTACCTTCCAGGAATACCGCATCCGGCTGGTGCGCCTGGTGGACCGGCTGCTGAGGCTGCTCGACGAAAACCCCGATTTCCGCGTGTTCATGCTCGACGGCCAGATGAGCGTGCTCGAAGACTATCTTGAGGTCCGCCCCGAGCGCGCCGCCGCGCTGCAAGCTCACACCCGCGCCGGGCGGATCCAGGTCGGGCCGTGGTATGTGCTGGCCGACGAGTTCCTGGTCAGCCCGGAGTCGCTGGTCCGTAACCTGATGCGTGGGCGGAAGATGGGCGAGCCGTACGGGGGCGTGATGCCGATCGGGTATGTGCCGGACGGCTTCGGGCATATCGCGCAACTTCCGCAGATTCTGCGCGGCTTCGGCCTCGACAACGCTTTCTTCTGGCGCGGGATGGGAGCCGAGGGCGATCGGTTGGGGACCGAGTTCACCTGGCGCGCGCCGGATGGATCATGCGTAACCGCGATCCTGATGCCTTGGGGCTACCACAATGTCACCAACCTCGGCTATGGCATCCACTGGGGCGACGTGTCGCAAATGGAGTTCGATTGGGAACTGGCCCAGGAAAAGATCGAGCGGGCCATCGCCGCGCTGGTGCCGATGGCGAACACCGACGCGCTGCTGCTGATGAACGGCATCGACCACGCCGAAGCCGAGCCGCGCATCCCCGAGATCATCCGTCGCGCCAACGAGCGGCTGGACGGCGTCCGGATCGAGCACGGCACCCTGGCCGATCACCTGGCGCGGGTGCGCGCTTCCGGCGTCGAGCTGCCCACCTACGAAGGCGAGTTCCGTTGGGGCCGCTATTCCGAGATTTTGCAGGGCGTCTATTCCACGCGCATCCACCTCAAGCAGCAGAATCACGCGGGCGAAGTGCTGCTGGAACGTTACCTGGAACCGCTGGCGGCGCTCGCCTGGCTGTCGGGCGCGGACGTGCCCGAAGGTACCCCGGCGCTGGTGGCCGAGGCGTGGCGCTGGTTGCTGCTGAATCACCCGCACGACGACATGTACGGCAGCGGCATCGACGAGGTCCACCACGAGATGCTGTTTCGCTTCAGCCAGTCGCGCCAGATCGCCGAGGCGCTGGTGCGCGATAGCCTGCGTCAGATTGCCCGGCAGGTCGATTGCAGCGCGCAGCCCGGCACGCCGCTGATCGCCTATAACGCGCTCGGTTGGGACCGCGACGAGATGATCGGGGCGCGGATTGAGTTCGAACATGACGACCCGACCGCGGACGACTTCCAGATCGTGGACGCAGCGGGGCGGGTCATCCCGCACCAGGTCATCAGCGACGAGCAGAAGTTCTGGATGGAAGTGCTGAAAGCGAACCGCAAGCGCGTGGTCCAGGTGCTGTTTCCGGCACGGGTACCGGGGATGGGCTACACGACGTTCTACGTGCAGCCACGCGCCGTCGGCGCAGCGGTGCCCGCGCCGACGGACCTGGTGGTGAGCGAGCGGGGCGCGGAAAACCGGTTCCTGAGCTTCACCATCGCCGATGACGGCGGCCTGACCGTCACCGACAAGCAGACCGGCGCGACCTACACAGGCCTGCATCATTTCTTTGACGTCGAAGACGCGGGCGACGAATACACCTTTTGCCCGCTGCCGGAGCACAGCGAAACGGTCAGTACGGTCGGGCAGCCCGCGAGCATCACGCGGGTCGAGGCGGGGCCATGCCTCGCCTCGTTCACCATCACGCGGGAAATGCAGATCCCGGTATCTCTCAGCGACGATCGCCGGCGCCGCTCGGCAGAGTACGTCGGCCTGCCGGTCAAGTCCGAAATTCACCTTTACGCAGGGACACGCGGTCTCTACATCACTACCGAGATCGACAATCGGGCGCGTGACCACAAGCTGACGGTCAATTTCCCGACCGGGCTGCGCGTCGAGCACGCGCACGTCGACGCCTCGTACATGGTCGCCGAGCGCGCCCTCGCTCTGCCGGACTCGACCGGCTGGGTCGAGGATCCCACGCCGCTGATGCACCAGCGCGCCTTCACCGATCTGAGCGACGGGTCGCGCGGGCTGGCGATCCTCAACCGGGGCCTGCCCTCGGTCGAAGTGGCCGAAGACGGCACGATCGCGCTGACGCTGCTGCGCGCGGTCGGGTGGCTCTCGCGCGATGACCTGTGGGTGCGGCGCATCGCGGCGGGTCCACTGGTGCCAACCCCCGGCGCGCAATGCCCCGGCCCGTATCGCTACCGGTACGCGATCCTGCCGCACGCGGGCGACTGGCGCGCGGTCTACCCGGTGGCGTATAACTACAACACGCCCGTGATGGTCCGCCGGGCCGACACGCACGCCGGCCTGGACCTGCGCGAGATGAACATCACGCGTGACGACCCGGCGCGCGTGCGGGCGATCCCCTGGCCGCGCGGCGGTCCGCTGCCGGCAGAGCTGCGTGTGATCGCGGTCGAGCCAGGCGCGCTGGTGCTCAGCGCCGTGCGCCGCAGCGAGCGCGACACGCTGATCGTCCGCTGCTACAACATCACGCGCCAGCCGGTGCACGGCACGATCCGCTGCGGGCTGCCGGTGCGCGAAGCGTATCGCACGAATCTGGCCGAGGAGCGCCTGGTGCCGCTGGCGCTCGACGGTGACAGCGTGACGGTCGAGGCGCGCGGCGGCGAAGTGATTACGGTCGAGTTCGTGCCCGAAGGAGTGGCTCGCCATGAGTGAAATGACCCCCAGACAGCGGATGGTCACAGCACTGGACGGCGGCCAGCCCGATCGCCTGCCGGTGACCACGCACCATGTCCAGCCCTACTTTCTCGACAGATACCTGGGCGGCATGGACTATCGGGACTTCTTTACCGCGTTTGGCTTCGACCCGATCCGCTGGGTGGTACCCTACAAGCCGGACGAAGCGCGTGGCGATTACTATGACCCGGCGCAGACGGAAGTCCACCCGCTCGACCTGACCCGCCGCGTCGTGTCCGACAACTGGCGCATCGTGCCGGAGCCGCTCCCCGATCCGGAATACCGTACCACGCGCTACCACTTCATCACCCCGCGTGGCACGCTCAGCATGGTACTCCAGGGCACCGCCTATACCGACTGGGTGGTGGAGCCGCTGATCAAACAGCCGCGCGATATCGACCTGATCGCCGACTACGTGACACACCCGCTGTGCGATATCGAGACGGTCAACCGTGTGGCGGACGAGGCGGGCGAGGGCGCCCTGATTCGCGGGCACATCACCTATTTCGACGTCTACGGCCAGCCGGGCTGCTGGCAGGATGCCGTCGAGCTGGTGGGGACCGAACGGCTCATCCTGGCGACCTACGACGACCCCGAATGGGTCCACGAACTGCTCAAGATCTTGCAGGCGCGCAAGAAGACGTTCATCCGCTCGCTGAAAGGGGCGCGCTACGACGTGCTGGAGCTGGGCGGCGGCGCGGCGTCGTCGACCGTCATCTCGCCGCGCATCTTCGACGAGTTCGTCGCGCCTTATGACGCCGAGTTGATCGAGCTGGCGCACGCCGTCGGGCAGCGCATCGTCTATCACACCTGCGGCGGGATGATGCCCATTCTGGAGCGCATCGCCGGCATGCAGCCGGACGCGATGGAAACGTTCACCCCGCCGGGCATGGGTGGCGACGTGCGTCTGGCCGAAGCCAAGCGGCGCATCGGCGACCGGGTGTGCATGATCGGCGGCTTCGATCAATTTCACTATTTTGTGGGCTGCACGCCGGAGCAAACACGCGCCGAGGTGCGCCGCTGCTTCGAAGAAGCCGGGGCTGGCGGCGGCTATATCCTCTGCCCTTCCGACCATTTCTTCGACGCCGAGCCGGAGCTGCTGCGCGCCTTTGTGGACGAGGCCCGGCAGTGCCGCTACAACGGATAAGCACCGGGCCGCACCCTGCTACCAGTGCACGTCCAGCGTCCACGCCTCGCGGACGGGCCTCGCGCCGATCTCGACCGTGAGCCGCGCGCGCTCCGCGTCCCATGTCCAGGCATCGGCAGGCAGGGCGGCGCCGTCCAGCCGGACCTCGCCCGGCCGGCGCGCAAAGCGCACCCGCACCTCAAAACTCCGCGCTTCGGGCATCCCCTCGTACCCGCCTTCGACCGGCCCGACCGACAACGTCAGAGCCGTGTCGTCGGCGCGCAGCCGCAACGGCAGACGCGAAAACGCCCCCGCGCGGTAAGCCATCGAGTGCCCGTCGTCCTCGTACAGCGCCAGCGTGTCGACCGCCATCGTGCCGGGCGCGTTGGGAAACAGATCGAGCACCAGGCGCTCCGGCACGGGCAGCGGCGAGCGCAACGACGGCGCTTGGCGCGGCAGGATCGTTCCCGCCCGGCTGTAGAGGGGGATCTGGCTGAACGGAGCGTGAACGGTCAGCGTGCGCGCTCCGCTGAACAGCGGTCCGCCGCTGCCGGCGTGCGTACCCGGCGACAGCCAGGTCCACCAGTGCCCCGCCGGTAGATACACGCGGCGCAGCCCGCCTGACGCGGTGACCGGCGCAACCAACAGCCGGTCGCCGAGCAAATACTCGTCCAGATGCGTGTAGGCCGCGTCGTCGTCCGGATAGTGCAGATAGAGCGGGCGGCAGAGCGGCAAACCGCGCTGGTATGCCTCGGCGCCCAGGTGGTAGAAGTACGGCTGAAGGCTCATGCGCAGGTGAGTGACCTGGCGGAAAGCGTCGAGAAATTCCGGTCCATAGGCCCACGGCTCGCGCACGTTGCCGTAGGTGCTGTGCACCCGCGCGATGGGCGAGAGCATCCCGAACTGCACCCAGCGGATGTACAGTTCCGGGTCCATGGGCATTCCCGTTTGCGGGATCTCGAAGCCGTGCATATGCCCGCCGAGATCGTGGCTCCAGTACACCTGCCCCACGTTACCCGCTCGCGCGGTGAACTCGACTTCGTGCGCCAGCACGCCCCAGTCGCAGACCGTGTCGCCGCCGAACCCGACCGGGTAGCGGTGCGCGCCCAGCCCGCCGTAGCGGCTGAAGATCAGCGGGCGCTCGCCGGGGCGCCGCCCGGCCAGGTCGGTGTAAAAGAGGTGGTTGGTCCACAGCTGGTTATTCATGCCGGGCGTCGTGCCGTTTTGACCGTCCAGCCAGAGGAAGTCCGCACCGTCCTCGTACAGCGGCCCGATCAGATGGTCGAAGACGGCGCCGGCCTCGCGCCGGTCGCCCAGGTCGAAGGTCCACAGATCGTCGGGGGTGCCGGTCACCCGGTTGGTCGGCGTGTCCGCGCCGGGTGGCGCATACGCCTCGATCTGGGCGGTGAAATCCTGCCCCAGACAGGCGGCGATGTCGGGCAGGCAGCGCGTGTTCCAGGGGGCGCCGTCCAGGTGCAGGTTGAGCGTCGCGCGCACGCCCTGATCGTGCATCCAGGCCAGCGCGGCGCGCGGTTCGGAGAACAGCGCCGGGTTCCAGTCGAACCCGCACCAGTGTGCCGGATAGTGCCACTGCATATCGATGACGTACACATCGAGCGGCAGATCCAGCTCGTTGTGCTGTTCAATGCGGCGGCGCTGCTCGTCGTCGCCCACATCTGCCCAATAGCTGTACCAGTATCCGAACGCCCAGCGCGGGATGAGCGGGATGCGCCCGCAGAGCGTCACAAAATCCTCGAGCGCGCGGGCGTAATCACGCCCGTAGGCGAAGAAATACCAGTCCTGCGCGCCCGGCATGGGCGGTCCGGCCTGCCAGCCGGTCTCCGGATCAAGCCGGGCGGTGCGGCTGTCGTTCATCAGAAAGTAACCCGCGCGGCTCAGCACGCCCGGCGGATAGCGCAGCCGCTGCTCGACGATGTGACGCGTTTCGTCGCTCAGCTCGTCCCAGTGCTGGCGCGCGATGCGCCCGGTGATGGGCCGCACCAGCGGGTAATCTCCGCCCTGCGTGCGGCGCAGGTCGTCGCGCACGACGGTGAGCAACTTCCACGGGTTGTAGAGCAGGTCGGCCTCGATCAGGTCTTCATCCACCCCGGCGGGATGCACCCCTCGCGCGACCAGGTCCTGGTTGATGTTGTCCAGGCTGAAAAATGTGCCGCCCAGGTTGGCCGCGTCCTTCATGCCGGGGTGCCACGCGCCGGACATCCCCCCGGCGCGCCACTCGATCCGCAGTGTCTCCGGGCCGAAGGCATCCCCGGCGCGATAGGTGATCGTGAAATGCTCGCTCGTCAGCACGGTTCCGCCATCTGTCTGGCGCACCTCGGCGAAGGGCTGCGTGGGCGGGCGCGTGTAGGCGCGCATCGAAGGGCGATCGTCGAACGGCGCATATTGCAGGCGCAAGAGGTGCGGGGTCAGCAGGCTGAAGCGGGCGCTGCCAACCGTCACACTGTGTCGCATGGGCATCAGTCAACCATCCTTATGTGGTACGAGAACGGCGCTCTCTGATGATACACGCGGGCGCGCTCCCGCGCATGTGCGCGCCCGGGCATCGGACGGCAAAAAGCAGCGAACGACGGCCCCAGGCAGCCCGACATCTGCAGACTGCACCCCGCTATTTTTCGCTGCTTCTAATGATTCTGATGATTTGTAAGCTGCCGCCGGCTACTCGTTAGCTCTCCGCGACGCGCACAAAGGCGTTGCGCACGATAAACAGCAGGTCCTCGAAGGCCTCGTCGCTGACCGGCTCGGCCCCGTCCGCCGCGATCGCATCGATCTCAACCACCGTCGCGCCCTCGCGCAGCAGGGCATAGCGCACCCGGTCGGTCTGCGCCACATCCGCCGTTACGCGCTGCGGGGCGCGGTTGCGGTCCAGCGTCAGGCCCTGAAGCTGCAGCTCGCGCAGGCGCCGGGCGGCGGCGACCTCGGCAGCGTCGTCGGTGGGGTGGACCTCGATCACGATGTACGCGATGGCATCATCCGGCCCTTCGTAGAACAGCGTGACATG
>DYEN01000520.1 GCA_020725705.1 Anaerolinea sp. | reverse complement strand
GGTGGTGGTCAGCTTCCTGTTCCAGTTCATCTTCAGCTCGCACCCCGGCGGGCTGGCGAACTACGTGCTGACGCAACTCGGTCTGCTGAGCGCACCGGTCGCCTGGATGAGCGAGACCAAGACCGCCTGGGTGATCATCTATACGCTTGGCATCTGGAAGGGTATCGGCTGGTCGATGGTCATCTTCCTGGCGGCGCTGCAAGGCATCCCGGTCGAGCTGTACGAGGCGGCGGCCATCGACGGGGCGGGGGAGTGGGGCCAGTTCCGCCGGGTGACGCTGCCGCTCATCCGCCGCACGACGCTGTTCGTGCTGGTGGCGCTGATCATCGGCGGTTTTCAGGTCTTCATCTCGGTCTACCTGATCACCGGCGGCGGCCCGCTGCATCGGACCGAAGTCGTGCTCAGCTACATGTACGACCGGGCTTTTGACCGGCTGTGGTTTGGCTACGGCGCGGCGATCAGTTACATCCTGGCCGCGATCGTGGTCTTCATCAGTTTCGTGCAGATGCGGTTCTTCCGCCAGACGGATGAAGAGTGAGCGGCGAGGTAAGAGCGTGCTATGAGTATCCTGCCAAGAACACAGCGGGGCTTCCAGATCACGATCCTGCTCATCCTGATCGCCGGCGCGGTGATCGCCGTCACGCCGATGGTCTACATGGTCTCGACGGCTTTCAAACCCGCCGCGTATGTGCCGGAGTTCCCGCCGCGCTTTATCCCCAGCAATCCGACGCTGGAGAACTTCCGCACGGCGTTTGCCAGCCGCAACTTCGACCGGGCGTTCTTCAACAGCGCCAAGGTGGCGGTGGCGACCTCGTTCGTGGTCACGTCGCTAGCCTCGATGATGGCTTACGCCTTCGCGCGTTTCGAGTTCCCCGGCAAGACGCTGATCTTCTACAGCGTGCTGGCGATGATGATGGTCCCCACCATGATGCTGATCATCCCGCAGTTCATCCTGGCGCGGAAGCTAGGGTTGCAAAACAGCCATACCGGACTGGTGATGGTCTATGCGGCGGGGGGGATGGCGTTCAATATGTTCCTGCTGCGCGGCTTCTTCGAGGAACTGCCGCGCGAGCTGGAAGAGTCCGCGCTGATCGACGGCGCAAACCAGTTCGTCATCTTCACGCGGATTATGCTGCCGCTGGCCCGGCCCGCCCTGAGCACGGTAGCGGTGTTCTCGTTCCTGGGCGCGTGGGACGAGTACATCTGGGCGCTGACCGTCCTGACCGACCCGGCCAAGCGCACGCTGCCGATCGCCATCCAGAACTTCCGCGGTGCCCACGCCACCGACTGGGGGCTCGTCTTCGCCGCCTCGCTAACGGCGGTCGTGCCGACCGTCTTGCTGTTCATTTTCTTCCAGCGCTATTTCGTTCAGGGCATCAGCACAGGAGCGCTCAAAGGATGACCCGCCGCCTGACGATCCTGCTTGGGTTTGTGATTCTGCTATCTGCCGGAGG
>DYEN01000519.1 GCA_020725705.1 Anaerolinea sp. | reverse complement strand
CGTCACTTGCAGAGCGATCCCGCGCTGTTTGCGCTGGTGCTTGGGCTGGCGGGCAGCATGGCGCACGGGCTGGCGCATGGCCTGGTTGACGTCACCTATTTTTCGATCAACCTGGCGTTCGTGTTTTTCCTGTCGCTGGGGATGCTGAGCCATCTGCTGCGCCTGGCGGGGGCGCGCGTAAGCAGTTTTGAAGACGCCGAAACGCAAGAAGGGACCGTCGCGTAAGGAGAGTGTGATGCAGGCGCAGATCAACGGCGTGACCATTGCGCTGGTGCAGGGCGACATCACCGAGCTGGACTGCGACGCCATTGTCAACGCGGCGAACTCGCAGCTTATTCTCGGCGCCGGAGTCGCCGGGGCGATCCGCCGCAAGGGTGGGCCGTCAATCCAGGAAGAATGCCTCAGGATCGGCTACTGTGAGGTCGGCCAGGCGGTGATCACAGGCGCGGGAAATCTGAAGGCCCGTTATATCATCCACGCGGTGGGGCCGCAGATGGGCGAAGGCAACGAGCGCGGCAAACTGGCGAGCGCCGTGCGCGCCAGCCTGGACCTGGCCGAGGAGCACGGGCTGGCGAGCATCGCGTTTCCGGCCATTTCGACCGGCGTATTCGGCTTTCCGCTGGAAGCCTGCGCGGACGTCATGCTGCGCGTCCTGATCGATTACACGTTCGAAGATCTGCGCAGCCTCAAGCAGGTGATCGTTTGCCTGTACGATGCCCACGCGTACCGGGTTTTCGAGGCGGCGTTCCGGGAAAAGCTGCGCGAATTGCCCGAGGCGTGATCCGGCGCGGCGCAGATCGCTTGGCGCACGCCCGATTTGTGGTACACTTCGCCCGGCTTGGCATCTGCGAGCACGAAGGAATAGGCTAATTCTATGCGTATCTTGATTACCGGCGCTGCCGGATTTCTTGGATCGCACTTGTGCGATCGCTTCCTGGCCGAAGGGCACGAGGTGATCGGGATGGACAACCTGATCACCGGCAATACGGACAACATCGCTCATCTGGCCGGCCGCAGCGATTTCACGTTCATCCGCTATGATGTCACGCACTACATCTACATCGAGGGACCTGTCGATGCGGTGCTGCATTTTGCGTCGCCTGCCAGCCCGATCGACTACCTGAATTACCCGATCCAGACGCTCAAAGTCGGGTCGTTGGGGACGCACAACGCGCTGGGGCTGGCCAAAGCTAAGGGTGCGCGCTTCTTGCTGGCGTCCACATCTGAAGTTTACGGCGATCCCCTCGTCCACCCGCAGCACGAGGATTATCCCGGCAACGTGGACGCCATCGGGCCGCGAGGGGTCTACGACGAAGCCAAGCGCTTCGCCGAGGCAATCACGATGGCCTATCATCGCACGCATGGCGTGGACACGCGCATCGCGCGCATTTTCAACACGTATGGGCCGCGGATGCGCCTGGACGAGGGCCGCGTGGTGCCG
>DYEN01000518.1 GCA_020725705.1 Anaerolinea sp. | reverse complement strand
TCCTTGCTGATCACTTCGGCGTAGATTTGCCCCGATGTGACGTTGCAGGTGCGGTCGAGGTTTTCGTCGATAAAGCGCTCGTAGTGGCCGAGGTCGAGATCGGTCTCGGCGCCGTCGGCGGTCACGAACACTTCGCCGTGCTGGTAGGGACTCATGGTGCCCGGATCGACGTTCAGATAGGGATCGAGCTTCTGAATCACGACTTTCAGCCCGCGCGCTTTAAGGATGCGCCCAATCGCGGCGGCGGTCACACCTTTGCCCACCGAACTGACGACTCCACCCGTACAGAAGATATACTTCGGCATGTAGACCTCACCTATCTCCCTGTGCTGCACCCTGCCGATCTACAAAAAGAGCGACGGGGAGATGAGGCCGCAGCGCTGTCTCCCCGCCGTGTGCTTGAATATCCAGCCCGGCCGTCCGCCAGGCAGCGATGCTTGCGCTTATACCAGCTTCTCAAGGTCTTCTGCTGCGCGCTTCATATCGAGGAAGACCAGGCCCAGCTTGGCGCCGTCGCGGACGAGTGCCGTCAGGACTGCTTCCTCACCGATCGACATGAGAATGACGAAGCCCTCGCTGCCGCGAATGTAGACCTGTTCCAGCGCGCCACGCCCCAATTCGGTGGCGATGCGCTCGCCGAGCGACAGCATCGCCGCGGACATGGCCGACACCCGGTCTTCTTCCGCGTCGGATGGCAGCGCCGACGCCATGATCAGGCCATCTACGCTGACTACGGCAGACGCGGCGATATCGGGCGCACCCACCTGCAACTCGCGCAGGCGATCGACCATCAATTCAGTCCGCGATTTTGCCATGCCGGGTGGCTCCTTGTTGGCGTGACGCTGGAACACGCAGACGGACCTATCCGCTGCAAAACCGCCTGCATGATAGCATATGGCCCTGACCGCGTCAACCGGGATGCGCGCTTGTGCCCTGATGGCCATTTGGATTAGGATAAGGCGGCAGTCGAGCTTGTCCGCCGGTGCTCCGTGGCCGGCAGATGGCCCGACACAAGGCAGCGGTAGATGATGGAATGGATGTACGATCATGGCTTCAATCTCTCGTGTGGTGGTTGTCGATCCCCGGCACGAGCTGGCCGGCATTGTGCGTGGAGCCGTGGCGCTGCTGGCTCAGCAGGCGGTGCTGGTCGAAGTGCCCGGCGCGGAAGAAGCGCTGGCCGAGATCGAGCGCGGCGCCGTCGACCTGTTGGTGACGGCGTCAAACCTGCCCGGCGAGCTTGATGGCGTTGGGCTGGCCGACCGCGTGTCGCATCTGGCCCTGGGCACGCGCGTGATAGTTCTGGCAGAGTATGATGATCCCCGGCCGGACCCGGCTGTGCTGGAGCAGGCTCCCTTCCAGTACTACGTCCGCCCCGCCGCCGAGCCGTTCTTGCGCGGGCTACGTGCGGCGCTGGAAGGTCTGCCTGCAGCGAGCGTAACCGGGCCGGTCGAGCCGGGCGAGGATACGCTGCCCGAAGTCCCACCGGTTGATCTGCGCGCGGTGCGGGCGATCGTGCTGCCGCTGGTGCGCGATGTGGGGGCGATGGGGGTGATTCTGGTCGACCGGCTGGGGCGGGTGTTGATCGATGAGGGTGCAACCGGCTATCTGGATCGCGAGCGGTTGGCGGCGGTGCTGGCGCCATCCTTTGCGCGCACCGGCCAGGTTGGAGAGCTGGTCGGCGGGCGGGCGTGGGCGATGCACTACTATGACGGCGAGCGCATTGATCTGTATGCGCTGTCGCTCGGCCTGCACTACTTCCTGTGCCTGCTCTTTGAAGGTTCGAACCGGGCGGCGATGGGCGCGGTGACGGTCTTTGGCCGCCGGGCAGCCGAGCAAATCATCGAGCGGATGGGTGCGACGGCGTTCGAGATCGTCGAACGCACCACTGGAGCGGCTGCGGACACGAGGCCGGAGCGTGAGGCAGTGCCGGTGTCGGACGCAGCGGCAGGACCTGTACCGGCGGCTGCGGCTGACGGGCCGCTGTTGGAGCCGCTGCCGGCCTCTGCCTTTGACCCCGACGCGCTCTTCACGCAGGATATTGACGAGCGGCTCGCGGAGCGCCTGTTTGACCCGGAGACACTGGGCGAAATGGCCGCGTCTTTCGGTCCGGATGAAGACGAGCAAGTTGATCTGGACACCGCGCGCGATCTCGGCCTGCTGGACGAGCAGACCTGACGCCACCCCATCCTTGGCGAACACAGAACTGCCCAACGGTGATCTTTGACCACGCAAAAAGGTGTGAAGCGTACTTGTCCGTGCGGGCAGCGTGCCGCTAAAGTAGGGAAGCCGCACGGACACCGGTTGGGTGGGCCGTGCGCATAAACGTTTTGCGAGACTGTTACGGAGAGAACAGCCTATGGTTAGTTCATCAGTCGTGCCGAGCGATCTTGAAATCGCCCAGGCGGCGAAGGTTCGCCCGATTCTGGAGATCGCCGAAAAGCTGGGCTTGACCATCGACGATCTCGACCTCTACGGCCGCACAAAGGCTAAGGTTCACCTGTCTGTTTTGGAGAAATTCAAAGACCGCCCATACGGCAAATACGTGGACGTGACCGCCATTACGCCGACGCCGCTCGGCGAAGGCAAGACGACTACCACCATCGGCCTGACGCAGGCTCTGGGGCGCCTGGGCTACAACGCCGTGACCTGCATCCGCCAGCCGAGCATGGGTCCCACTTTTGGGATCAAGGGCGGTGCTGCCGGCGGGGGGTACAGCCAGGTGATTCCAATGGAAGAGTTCAACCTGCATCTGACCGGCGACATTCATGCGATCTCGGTGGCGCACAACCTGGTCGCGGCGGCTATTGACACGCGCATGTACCACGAGAGCCGTCAGAGCGATGAGGCGCTGGCGCGGCGCGGCGTGAAGCGCCTGGATATTGACCCGGATTCGATCACATGGAACCGCGTGGTCGATGTCTGCGACCGTTCGCTGCGCCAGATCAAGATCGGGTTCAACGATGACAAGCTGCAAGACGGCCGGCCAAGCCCGATCTTCCCGCGGAGCACCGGGTACGATATCACCGTCGCCAGCGAGCTGATGGCGATCCTGGCGCTCACCACCGGGCTGCAAGACCTGCGCCAGCGCGTCGCACGCGTCGTTGTCGGGGCTACCCGCAGCGGGCAGCCGGTGACGCTGGAAGACCTGGGCGTTGCCGGTGCGGTGACGGTTTTGCTCAAAGACGCGATCATGCCGAATCTGATGCAGACCCTGGAAGGGCAGCCGGCGTTCGTCCATGCCGGTCCCTTCGCAAACATCGCGCACGGTAACAGCAGCATCCTGGCCGATCAGATTGCGCTGCGGCTCGGCGATTATGTTGTGACCGAGAGCGGCTTCGGCGCGGACATCGGCATGGAGAAGTTCTTCAACATCAAGTGCCGCTACTCGGGGTTGATCCCGAACGCGGTGGTGCTGGTGGCGACCATCCGCGCGCTGAAGATGCACGGGGGCGGCCCGAAAGTCACGCCCGGTCAACCGCTTGACCCGGCCTATACCAACGAAAACCTGGCGCTGCTCGAAGCGGGCGGCGCGAACCTGGCCAAGCACATTGAGATCGCGCGCAAGTTCGGCGTGCCGGTTGTGGTGGCGGTCAACCGCTTCCCGACCGATACCGACGCGGAAGTGGCGCTGGTGAAGAAGATCGCGGACGAGGCGGGGGCCGAGGCTGCGGTCATGTCCGATCACTGGGCGCGCGGGGGCGCCGGCGCGATTGAGCTGGCCGAGGCGGTGGTGGACGCCTGCCAGAAGCCCAGCAATTTCCGGTTCCTCTATCCGCTCGATCTGCCGATCAAGGACAAGATTGAGATTATCGCGCGCGAGATCTACGGCGCTGACGGGGTGGAGTATCAGCCGCTGGCCGAACAGCAGATCGAACGCTATGAACGCGCCGGGTTTGGCAACCTGCCGATCTGCATGGCGAAGACTCACCTGAGCCTGAGCCACGATCCTGCGCTGAAGGGTGTGCCGACCGGATTCACAATCCCGGTGCGCGAGGTGCGCGCCAGCGTGGGTGCAGGTTTTGTGTACCCGCTGTTGG
>DYEN01000517.1 GCA_020725705.1 Anaerolinea sp. | reverse complement strand
CCCGAAGCGGGTCGCGATGACGAAGTAGCGCCCGGGGCCGGGCAATGTCAGCGCCGGGATAAGCGCATTGGCACCGGTCCCGCCGTCGTCGCTTGCAGCCAGGATCGCGCCCTGCTCCGTCGTGAGCACCAGGTAGGGATCCAGATCGCCGCTCTGGCGCGTCATGCTGAGGGTGATCTGGTCGGGGGCGTCGGCGATGAAGGTGTAGACCTGCCGGAAGGCCAGATCGTCGATTGTGCCTGTCACGGGCTGGTTCGGGACGAGCGATTGCGGGCTGGTCTGCCGGGGCACGCCTGCCTGAACCGGCGCGGGATCGAATAAGCCGGCGGAGGCAACGGCCAGCGCCAGCACGAAGAGGCCCAGTGCGCGGTCGGTTTTGTTCGTCATGGTGGCAGCGCGGGCACGCCCGCGCCGGTTTACTGCTGCCGCGTCAGCGTGATGCTGAACGTCCCTACCATACCCGTCTCTTTGTCCAGGCCGTAGCGGCTTACTGCGATCAGGTACAGCCCGTCAGCCGGGAGACCAACGTCGCTCAACAGCGGGTCGTAGGTGCCGCCAATCGGGCTGTCGTCGTTGTAGGCGATTTCTCGCCAGCTATCGCCCACCGCCTGGTAGAGGTGCAGTACGGCATCCAGGTTCCCGCTGAGCTGATCGATCTCAATCGTCACAACATCACCCGCTGTGCCGGAGAACACATAGAAAACGATGTACTGCTCGTCGGTGATCTCCCCTACCTGAGTCTGCCCATAGCTCAGAGGGGTGACGGTCCGGTTGATGCTCGCCGCCGACGTTTCGGCTTCCGTAGCCGACTCAATGACCAGCTCGTACGCGCCCTGTGTGATCTCTGTGTCCGGCCCGACATAGCGCGACACCAGAATCTGGTACTCGCCGTCGGTGGGCAGCGTGGCCGTGATCTGCGAGTCTCGGATCACACCGGGGTCGATGTCGTCATTTGCGTCCACGACGGCTCCTGTCGCGTCGCGCAGTTCGAGGTACGGATCGAGGCTGGAGCCGGGTGCAGCGCGCAAGGTCAGCCGCACACGCTCGCCGGCCGCGCCGGTGAAGGTGTAGAGGCGGCTCGGCGTCTCGTCGTCGATGATGCCGCTGGTGGTCTGGCCTAGGGTGAGCGTGGCGGGCCCTTCATCGGTCGGCTCTCCGGCGGTCGGTGGCGGGCCGTTCCCGATCTGGCTCAGCGCCACAATATACCCGCCGGTGGGGCCGACCGGCCCGAACCGGGTCCCCACTAACAGGAAGTATGTACCGGCTGCGGGCGTGCGTAGGCCGGTGAGTGCTCCGGTCCCGCTGGACACGACTTCGGTCAGCGTGTCGGTGGCCAGGATCAGCACCGGGTCAACGCCGTCATCAGCCGTCACGGATAGATCAATTAGCTCGCCGGCGCGCGCGTCAAAGCGATAGACGTCGGGCGTGCCGTCAAAAGTGGCCTGAATAGGTGTGTTCGCCTCAAGTGGCTCCGCGATCAGGCGCGGAGCCACGGGGCCTGCGCCGGACTCGCTCTCGCCCGCCAGTGTCAGGGTTAGCCGGTACGGCCCGGCTGATGTTCCGGCTTCCCGGTCGTAACGGGTGGCAACGATGGCGTAGTAGGCGGTGCGCGGCAGCGTGAATTCGAGCCGTGCATCACGCTCGACACCGTCTACAATATCATCATGCTCGGCCAGCGGGATGCGGCCGTCGTCCAGTAACAGCAGGAACGGGTCGAGGCCGTTGATCTCACCCGGGTTGAGGCTTGTCATCTCAATGACGATTTCCTGTCCCGCTGTGCCCAGGAAGGTGTAGATATCCATGAACCGCTGGTGATCGATTGTGCCTTCAACCGTCTCACCCGGCCTGATCATGGGCAGCGGGCGGAATTCTTCCGGCAGGGTGGGTGTTGGCGCCGCTTCACCGGCCAGCTCGGCGCGGCCCGAACTGTTGACCAGATCGAGGGTGAAGGTTCCGCCTGCGCTGCCGGCTTCCGGCAGAGAGACACCCAGCAGATACACCCCGTCCTGGACCAGTGCGGCCATGAGCGGCTCGCCCGGCTGGCTGCGCGCGATTTCTGCCAGGCTGTTGTCGTAGAGCAGCACCAGTGGCGCGAAGCCGTCGAACCCCGTCGCTGTGGCGGTGATCTGATCGCCGGATGCGCCGTCGAACCAGTAGAGCAGAAAAGCGGTTTGTCGGGTCAGGCTGCCCTGGACCGGAAAGCCTGGCGTGATGGGCAGCAGGCGTAGCACGCGAGTGGACGTGTCGGGCGTCGCAGGGGTTGTGGTTGGAGCGGGAGTTGGCGTTGGCTCCGGCAACGGGGTGCGATCCGCCGCCGGAGACCCATCTATGTTCGCGGCGTTCAGGCTCAGGGTGTACGTCCCCCCTGCGGCGGATGTGATGCTGCTGGCGTGTGTTGCACGGATCAGATAACGGCCTGTGCGAGGAATCACAAAGGCAAGACGCGCGTCGAGCGCACCGCCGCTGTTGTCGTCGGTCGCAAGCTGCACCTGTTGGGTATCGGTGAGGGCGATGAACGGGTCCAGCTCGCCCCCTGTCGCGACCATGCTGATCGTGATCACATCGTTGGCCTGGGCATCGAAAGTGTAGAGCTGGACCGGTGACTCAGGCGAAATCGCACCCTCAACCGTCTGCCCGTAGCCCAGCAACAGCGGTTCGCCCTGCATGGGCGGGGCAGCCCTGGCCACCTGCCCCACCAGCGCCAAACCGAGCACGCAAGCGACCAGCAGCGGATGTGTAAGCAACCGAATTCGTGCAGCCATCCCATGCTCCGGGTGATGTGACTGACTTCGTGCTGACATTGTACGGTACGGCTGGCGCTCTCGCAACCCGCCCTACGACGCCTCAGACTTTGCCGGATCGGATTCAATCCAGGGTTCACGAGGTCGGGGGATTGCGGTATAGTTAGGGCGGATTGGACCTCGCTGGTGCATACGAAGTGGAGCATCGGGCAGCCTTGCCAAGCACAATCGCGATTGACGGGCCTGCCGGGTCAGGCAAGAGCGCGGTGTCTTTTGCAATCGCGCAGCGCCTCGGTTATCTCTTCGTCGATACCGGGGCGTTTTATCGCGCGGTGACCTTGCTGGCGCTGGAGCGCAATGTGCCGTTCGATGACCCGGACGCGCTGGCAGAGCTGGCGCGGAATGTCCGGCTGGATATGACGCCCGATCTGGACAACGATGGGCGGCAGTATACACTTTTGGCCGATGGCCGCGATATCACTCCCTATATTCATTCTCCCGCGGTGGATGCGTACGTGTCGGTGACTGCTGCCGTTCCGGGTGTGCGCGCGGCGCTGCTGGATGCGCAGCGCCGGGTCGCGGCGCGCGGACGTGTGATTGTCGCCGGGCGCGACATCGGCACGGTGGTGTTGCCGGACGCCGATCTCAAAATCTACTTGGATGCCAGCCTGGACGAGCGCGCCAGACGGCGCTATGCGCAGCGCATCAGCGCCGGGGAGCCTGCGGACCTGGATGCTATCCGTCAGGGGCTGGCCGAGCGCGATGCGATCGACTCGCAGCGCGAGATCGCTCCCCTGCTGCGCGCGCCCGATGCCGTGTACGTGGACACCACCGGGTTACCCCTCGAAGCCGCGATCGAAACGGTCATTCAGATCATCTACGGCTGGAAGACCACCAGGCAGACGTGTTAGCTGCTGACAGGTGCGCGTTTTCGCACGATCACTACAATTGGAACCGGACACGGTGATCCTGGCTCCTGGTGTGAGTGCGCGCGATGCTCCTTCTTTACCTGGTCGCCGCGTGGGTGGCGGGTGTATTTGTATCTTCTCGGCTGGGTATTGCTCCTGGCGTCTGGCTGCTTCTGGGTGCAGTGGGGATCTCGGCAGCCATCGTGTTGTGGCCGTGCCGGAGGGATCGGCTGGTTCTGGTCTGCCTTGTGGTGTTCGCGTTTGGAGCCGCGCGCTACGCCTTTACCCGGCACCCTCCGCCCGGCGATCATGTTGCGCACTATGCGGGGCTTGACCGCGTCGCCCTGACCGGTGTGATTGTCGCGCCACCAGATGTACGTGATTCTCACGTGAATCTGCGTGTGCGTGCTGCCCAGGTTGAAGTGGGCGGCACGGTGGCTCCGGTGTCCGGGTTGGTGTTGGTGCAGGCACCACGCCACGCGGCGTATTCGTATGGCGATCGGGTGCAGGCGATCGGCGCGCTACAGCTTCCCCCTGTGTTTGACGACTTCTCATACCGCGACTATCTCGCGCGGCGCGGGATCTACGCTCTGCTGCGGGCCGATGCGGTCGACATCATTGGACGAGACGGCGGGCGTCCCTGGCTGGCAGCGATCTACGCACTGCGTGAGCGCTCGGTGCAGACGATCCGGCGGCTGCTGCCCAGCCCGCAGGCTCCGCTGCTGGCCGGCATTCTGCTAGGCGACGAGAGCGGGATTCCGGCGGATGTTCGGGAAGCGTTCAACCGGACGGGCGCAGCTCATGTGATCGCGATCTCCGGGGCCAACATTGCGATTCTGCTGCGCGTCTTGATGGGTTTGCTGGATCCGGTTGTGGGCAGAAAGCGGGCTACCTGGGCGGCCGGGCTGGGTGTGATGGCCTACGTGGCGCTGGCGGGGGGCGATGCATCGGTTGTCCGCGCCGCGATCGCGGGTGTGGTTGCGCTGACGGCAGCGCGCTTGCGCCGCCGGACATACGGTCTCACGACGCTGGCTTTCGCGGTTTGGATCATGTCTCTCTATGATCCTGACGTGCTGTGGGATGTTGGCTTCCAGCTCAGCGTGGCGGCTACGGCGGGCCTGGTGCTGTTTGCCGAGGATTTCACACGCCTGCTGGCGCGGTTTCTTGCGAGGATTCTGCCGGCGGAGACGGCAGCGCGGGTGGTGCGGTGGCTGTCGGAGCCGCTGGCGATCAGTCTGGCGGCGCAGGTGGCTACCACGCCCTTGATTCTGCTGTACTTCGGGCGCTTCTCGGCGGCGTCGCTGCTGACGAATCTGCTGATCGTTTCCGTCCAGCCGTACATCATGGTCGCGGGTTGGGTGGCGCTGCTGGCAGGGTTGCTTGCGGTTCCGCTCGGCGAAGTTGTGGCCTGGGTGGTCTGGCTGCCGCTGACGTACACGCTGTTTGTCGTCGAGAGTCTGGCGCGTTTTGAATGGGCCTCGTTCGATTTTCGGTTGTCGGCGGGCACGGCCTGGGTCGTGTATATCGTGCTGGTGGCCGTGGCGGTCTTGAGGCTGATGCACCCGGATGATCGGCGCGCGCTGCGCGATCGGGTTGTGCGCCGGGGCCCCGCCTATTCTCTGGCCGGGACGGCAGCGGTTGTAGCGTTGCTGGTCTGGGCTGTGGTAGCTGGTCGGCCGGATGGCCGCTTGCATCTATGGTTTCTCGATGTGGGCAACAGCGGCGCTGTGCTGATTGTCACGCCGCGTGGCAGCCAGTTTTTGATTGATGGTGGTTCAAATGCAAGCCGGCTTCAGGCTGCGCTCGGGCGTGCTCTGCCTTTCTACGATCGTGATCTGGATGCGGTGATCTTGACGGAGCCGGATGCAGCCAGGGTGGCGGCGCTTCCTGCGGTGTTCGAGCGTTACACAGCGCAGACTGTGCTACAAGCTGTCGCTGCCCGAGACGAGGCGGCGTATTCGGCGCTGGTTGGCGTGCTCGCCGGCCCGGCGTCGGTAACACGGCTGGCGGCGGGTCATGTGATCGAAACGTCTGATGGGGTACGGATCGAGGTGCTCGCGCCTCGCGAATCCGGTCCCGAGCAGCCGCCGGCGCAGGTGCCCGCGCTGCGCGTGAGCTATGGTGATGCGCGCTTCTTGCTTGGGTTTGGGCTGGCGGGCCGTGATGAGATTGCCTTACTAGATGCGGGATGGTATGTGGGCAGCACGGTGTTGTTCTTGCCGGGTGGGGGCAGCGACCACGCCAACACGCCACGCTTTCTGGCGGCAGTGGAGCCGCAGGTTG
>DYEN01000516.1 GCA_020725705.1 Anaerolinea sp. | reverse complement strand
GGGACGAGCGCAGCGCCGCGTTTGACTTCCTGGCCGCTTTCGAGCCTGCGCCTTCTGAGGAGCCGAGCGAGGCGACCGAGGAGCCGGTAGACGAGCCGGAAGCAGAACCAGAGGCGACGGAAACTCCGGATGCTGCCGGGGAACCTGAGGTGACGCCAACGCCATCCAACAACTGACTTCGCGCCGTCCGGCAGTGCAAGCGCCCCGACCGTCCTGGCGGGGCGCTTTGGTTGTGCTGTGGCTAACCGGCCCAGATCTCGACCCGGCCCGCCAGCACGCCGTCGAACACTGTGGTGACGGCGGCGAGGTCCGCCTGAAGCACGGCGGTATAGCCCCCTTCCAGTCGCAGCGCCAGCTCAAGCTGTCCGGCGGCGCCCAGTGCGGGCCACAACAGCGGCCCGCTGCGCTCGCGCACGTCGGCGAAAGTGTCCGGGCAGATCACGCGGTAGGCTTCGGATAGGTCGGGGCGGTCAGGGACCAGGTGCAGGTGAGCGATCCGGTTCGCGCCGTCTGGCCGGACCTCGCCCTCAATTTGGAACGAGAGCGGCTCTGTGGTCAGGTCGAAGGTCTGGCAGCGCCCGCCGTGCAGCGTGGGGCGAAAATAGCCGCTGCCGCTGATCGTCCCGCGCTCGGACACGTCGAAGCGCGCCGCGCCGAAATAGCTCAGGCGCTCGACGAAGGTCGAGCCGGTGATGTCCAGTGTGAAGCGCAGCATCCAACTACCCAGCACGTCCTGGATGTCGAAATCCAGGGTTGGGACGGGCGTCGCGGTTGGGGTGGGGGGCGGCGGCACAATGCGCGTGACGACCGGCGGCATGGTAGGGGTGTGAGTCGCCGGGGCGGATGCCGGCTCGGATCGGATGCTGGCACACCCGGTCAGCCCCGATACGAGCACGGCGGCCAGCAACAGTGCGGCGGCGCGGACAGGTCGGTGCATGGCGGTCTCTCCGCAGAGCAGGTGGGCGGCAGGCCCCGCCCGGTGCAGCGCGCTTGCTATGATCAGGCATTCATTATACTGCCCCCGCGCGAATTCGCCGCTCCCGGCGGGGCGAACATATGTTACAATAGGGCCTTTCAAGGTCGCGGCCTCGCCGCGTAGAAGGAGCTAGCCATGCGCGACGCGATCGTCGCCCTGGATCTGGAGACGACGGGTCTGAACCGCGACGAGGACGCGATCATCGAGATCGGCGCGGCGCTGTTCGAAAACGGGGTCGTGCTCGATACCTTCAGTACGCTGGTCAACCCCGGTCGCAGCATTCCCGAGCGCGTATCGGCTATCACCGGCATCCAGACCGATGACCTGATCGGCGCGCCGAACATCCGCGAGGTGCTGCCCGCTCTGCGCGCCTTCATCGGGACTCACCCGGTGGTCGGTCACCGCGTCGATTTTGACCTGGGCTTTCTGGCACGGTACGGCGTGGCGACCGACAACGTGGCGATCGACACCTACGATCTGGCGTCCGTTCTGCTGCCGGACACGGCGCGCTATAACCTGGCGCATCTGAGCGACCAGTTCGATGTGAGCCTGGAGAACGCGCACCGGGCGCTGAGCGATGCCCTGGCGACCGGTTACCTCTACTGGGAACTGTGGCAGCGCACGCTGGCCCTGCCGCTGGCGATCTTGCAAGAGATCGTCGAGGCGGCGGGCGACCTGCCGTGGAGCGCCGGGCCCGTCTTTCTGGCGGCGCTGCAAGAACGCAGCCGGAGTGCTTTCGCCGAGGGGGCGCGCCCGGCGCGGCGCTCCAGCCCGACGCCAACCGAACTGTTCAAGCCGGCAGACGGCACCTGGCGCCCGCTGCGACCCAACCCCACCCGCAAACCGATCGATGTCGATTGGGCGGCCTCGATCATCGAGCGCGGCGGCGAGCTGTCGCGCGTGTTCGAGGGTTACGAGGATCGACCGCAGCAGGTCAAGATGTTGCGCCGGGTGGCCGAAGCCTTCAACCGCGATCAACACCTGATGATCGAAGCGGCGACCGGGGTCGGCAAAAGCCTGGGCTATTTGATCCCGGCGGTGCTGTGGTCCGCGTTGAACAACGAGCGCGTCGTCATCAGCACGGCGACGATCAATCTACAGGATCAGCTTCTCAACAAAGACCTGCCCCTGTTGCAGCGGGCGCTGGATCTGCCGTTTGAGGCGGCGGTCGTCAAAGGGCGCAGCAACTATCTGTGTCCGCGCCGCCTGCTGACGCTGCGCCGCCGTGGCCCGACGTCGGTGGCGGAGTTGCGCGTTCTGGCGAAGATCCTGGTTTGGCTGCTGGAGTCGGACAGCGGCGACCGGGGCGAGATCTCGCTGCGTGGGTACGAGGAAAACGCGATCTGGGCGCGGCTGAGCGCGGCGGACGAAGGTTGCACCATGGATCGCTGCCACGACCAGATGCACGGCGTCTGCCCGTTCTACAAGGCGCGGCGCGCTGCCGAAGCCGCGCATGTGCTGGTCGTCAACCACGCGCTGCTGCTGTCGGACGTCCAGATCGGCAATCGCGTGTTGCCCGACTACCGCTACCTGATCATTGACGAAGGCCACCACCTGGAAGAGGCCACCACCAGCGGCCTGTCGTTCCAGACCAGCCAGGTCGCCTTGCAGCGCCAGTTGGATGACCTGGGCGATACGCGGCGCGGCTTGCTGGGCGACGTGATCCGCAGCACGCACGGCAGCGTCCCCGGCCGCTACTTTAATCAGATCGAAGAGTACGTGACGAACGTCAGCCACGCCGTGCAGGACATGGGCCGCCATGCCGAGCGATATTTCGAGACGATCTATCGCTTTCTGGACGGCGCGGGACTGCTGCGCCGCAATGAGTACGTCATTCAGGTGCGCATCACGCGGCAGCTCCGCCAGCAGCCCGGTTGGGAGCAGGTCGAGGCGGCCTGGACGGTGCTCAGCCAGTTCACGCAGGCGATCGCGCGGGCGATGGTCGACCTGGCGCGCGGGCTGGGGCGTCTGAACGAATTCGACGTGCCCGATTTCGACGATCTTCTGTCGAGCGTGCAGGCGGCGGCGCGCCACCTGGAGGCGGTGCACTATCAGCTCGGCGCGTTCACCGAGAACCCGGACGAGAACACGATCTACTGGGTGGAGATGCAGCAGGACCGCGAGCAGATGGCCCTGCACGCCGCGCCGCTCAACGTCGGGCCGCTGCTGGAAGAACACATCTGGGGGCCGAAGAACGCGGTCGTGTTGACCAGCGCCACCCTGCGCACCAACGGCACGTTCGAATACCTGCGCGACCGCCTGAACGCATACGATGTAGACGAGGCGGTGATCGGCTCGCCGTTCGACTACGAGCGCGCGACGCTGGTGTATATCCCGACCGACATGCCCGACCCCAGCCAGCGCGACGAGTACCAGCGCTACGTCGAGCGCGGGCTGATCGAGCTGGCGGCGGCGACACGCGGGCGCCTGCTGGCGCTGTTCACCAGCTACGCGCAACTGCGCCAGACGGCGCAGGCCATCGCGCCACGGCTGGCGCTGGGCAAGATACAGGTCTTCGATCAGAGCGACGGCACCAGCCGCCAGACGCTGGTCGAAGGCTTCAAGAAGGCCGAGCGCGCCGTCTTGCTGGGCACGCGCTCGTTTTGGGAAGGCGTAGACATCCCCGGCGAAGACCTCAGTGTGCTGGTGATCGTCCGGCTGCCGTTCGCCGTGCCGTCCGATCCGATCTTCGCGGCGCGCAGCGAGCAGTACGAAAACAGCTTCATGCAGTACGCCGTGCCGGACGCGATCCTGCGCTTCCGGCAGGGCTTCGGGCGCCTGATCCGCACGCAGAGCGATCGCGGTGTGGTGGCGCTGTTCGACAACCGCGTCATCACCAAACGCTATGGGCAGGCGTTTCTGGACAGCCTGCCGGTTTGCACGGTGCGGCGCGGCCCGCTGGCCGATCTACCGCGCCTGGCGGCGGCCTGGATCGACGGCGAACCATCCTGACGCAGCGCAGCCTGTCAGTCCTCGTTGGGCACGAGCGCCGGCTCTCCGTCGTCTGGCGCGGTGTTTTGGCGGGCGTCCTGGTCGTGCAGCTCGACAAATTCATCCTGAAGCGCAGCCAGCGCCTCGTCGGGCAGGTGTTCGACCAGCAGCATGCTGTTGCGCGCCTGCTCCAGGCTGCGGATGATTTCGTCGAGCTTGAGATGCACGGCGCGGGTGTCGCGGTTCTGGGTGTTCTGGATCAGGAAGACCATCAAGAAGGTGACGATGGTCGTCCCGGTGTTGATCACCAGTTGCCACGTGTCGGAAAAGTCGAACAGCGGCCCGGTGACGGCCCAGGCCGCAACTACCACGAGCGCCAGAGCAAACGCCCAGGGCGACCCAACGACGGCGGATGTTCTTTGCGCGAACTTGCGGAAAAGTTCGTTCACGGTGCTCCTTCAAATGCTGCCTGAGGCAGGCAGGGCTAGGCTGACGATAGGCGGGCGCGCGACCGCGCACCCCTGTGTCAGAATATAGCGATCCGCCCGCCGGTTTCCCATTTAAGCCGCGCGGTTTTCCTGCTATAATTCGGCTGCAAAAAGCCAGACGTCCACCAGGCGTATTAAGGGACAAGGACCTCTATGATCGATGTTAACCAGCTCCGCAACGGCACCAACTTCACCCTCGACGGTGAGCTGTACAAGGTGCTGAATTACCATCACAACAAGACCGGGCGTGGCAACGCGACGATCCGCGTGCAGGTGCGCAACCTGCGCACCGGGACGACGCGCGAGATGACCTTCACGTCCGGCGACCGTGTGCAGGATATCCACATCGAAACCCGCGAGGTCGAGTATCTGTACGACGACGGCGAGTTTCTGAACTTCATGGATGTGGAAACCTACGATCAGCCGCAGATTCGCAAAGACATCTTCGGCGACGATGTCCTCTATCTGAAGGAAAACACGCGGCTCAAGCTGCTGTTGTATGAGAACGAGGTCATCGACTACGAGCTACCGACCACCGTCGAACACGTGGTGACCGAAGCGGAGATGGCGATCGCAGGCGACACGGCGACGGGCGCTACCAAGAAGGTGACGACCGAAACCGGCTTGCAGGTGACGGTTCCGCTCTTTGTCAACGTGGGCGACAAGATCCGCGTGGACACCCGCGACGGCTCGTATATCACCCGCGTCTAGGCTGAGAACTATGCTGGCAATCGGTTTCAGACAGGCTGTGCGGAGTCTCCGCCAGCCTGTTTTGCGCTGCTGCCGCGCCCGCGCAGATGCCTGGGCCGTGCATAAGCGTAAAGGATGGCGATGATGCGCACACCCGCCGGGCAGGAATGCCCGCATTACTACGAAGACTTTGCCCGCGGGCGGTCGGTGCAGGAGTGCCGGCTGGCGCAGGCGAACCCCGAATCTGCGCCATGGCGCCCGAAGGACTGCGCGCGCTGCCCGGTGCCCGAGATCGTGCGCGCGAATGCCAGCCCGGATATGCAACTTCGGCTGACGATTAAGCCGGTGCTGCTCGGCTTTGTGCGCCAGATGCAGGTTGAGGCGTGGTGCGAGCGGCATGACGTGCCGATCGAGAACCCGTATGTCGGCTGCCCGCTCTGTGCGGAAGAGAATCCCGCTCTGCGCCTGTTCAAGGACGCGCTGGACTGAGCCGATGATCACAACCGTTCTGCTCGATCTGGACGATACGCTGCTGGGCAACCCGACGGCGCAGTTCGTCGAGAACTACTTTGCCGCGCTCAACCGCTACCTGCCCGCGTCCATGAGCCGCCCGCTGCTGGACGCCGTGCGCGCGATCATCGGCCAGGGTGATCCCACGCGGACCAACATCCAGCGTTTCTATGCGGCGCTGGCTGCGGAGCTTGGTGATGTCCCGCCCGAAACGTTTCAGACGGCGGTGAGCGGCTTCTACCGCCAGGCGTATCCTGCGCTGCGGGCGGGGACTGTGCGGCGCCCCATCGCGCGGCGGCTGGTCGAGGAGCTGCTGGCGCGCGGGTATACGCTGGTGGTGGCGACCAACCCGTTTTTCCCCCGCGACGCCGTTGAGCAGCGGCTGGCCTGGGCGGGCGTGCCGGTGGACGAAATCCCATTTGCGCTGGTGACGCATCTGGAGAACATGCATTTCACCAAGGAACGCCCGGAATATTATGAGGAAACGCTGGCGCGGGTGGGGGCGAGCGCCGCGCAGGCCGTCATGGTGGGTGACGACTGGTTCAACGACATCGTCCCGGCCTGGCGCGCCGGGCTGCGCACCTTCTGGATCGGGACGCCGGGCACGGAGCCGGGGACGGCCAGCCCGATCCGGGCGGACGGCTGCGGCTCGCTGGACGACTTCGCGCGGGCGGCGCTCGACGAGGGGTGGCTGAACCGGCTGGCGCCGCGCCCCACTGAGCCGCAGCAGATCGCGCCGCGCCTGCTCGGCTCGCTGGCGGCGCTAATCGGCACGCTGTACGAGACAGGACAGAGCGATCGCGCCGCGTTGCTGGCCGATCTGAGCGCACGCGAGCTGGCCGTCCGGGCACGCCTGGTGGCGCTGGCGGGCGGGGCTCCACCTGAACCCGACGCGGTGCCCGATCCGGTCGGCGGGGTGGCGCGGCTGGCCGCCGAGCGCCAAACGACGATCGACTGGCTGCGCCGGCTTGACCCGGTGGCGTGGACGGACGAACTGCTCGCCGAAGCGGAGCGACTGGCCGCCGCAGATCGGGACACGATCGCGCGGCTGGTGGCGAATGACGACCGTCAGGCGTAGAGCGCCCGGTAGCCCGGCAGATCGCGCAGCGAATCCAGATCGGGATCCTGCTGCGACCACCCGGTCAGCGCCGGCCTCAGGCGCAGCGCCTCGCCCAACGCTTCTACGGCCTGCTCAGGCTGCCCCGCGCGCGCATAGACACAGGCCAGGTTGTACACCCCAAAGGCCACGATCCCCGGCTCGTCGAACGCCCGCAGCCGCTCCGTGACCGCTTCCTGCAAGGCGACCCCCTGCGCGGGGCGCCCGTGGTGGAGATGGTAGTCCCACAGGTGTGCGGTCGCGTGCGAGACATTCTCGGCGAGCAGCGCGATCCAGGGCGGGCGGCCGTCAGGGTGAACGGACCGGTCCTCATTTGTCAGTTCTGCTTCGGGAGCCGTGCGCGCGTAGGTCAGGGTGCGGCTCTGCGCCTCGGCCACCATCGCCCGCACCTCGTCCCATGTCTTCGCGTGGTGCGCCGCGTAGATCTCGGCGTTGATCTCATCGTCCGGGCGCGGGTCATCGGGGCGCGGCTCGCCGTGTGCGGCGGCCTGCAGCCGGTCGAGCAGTCGCAGCTTCCACGTGGCAAGATGTGCCATCACGTCTTTGGCGGACCAACGGTCGGGTGCGCCGCCGGCTGCTCGCTCGTCGTCGGGCAGTGTGTCGATGAAGGCCATTTCCTGCCGGTGGGCGAAGCTCAGAACGTCGAGCAGACGCGCTTTGCTGAACATGCGATCTCTCCTACCTTGGCAGACGCTTTGATTATGCGCCAGTCGCGGCGCGATAGTCAACTTCTGCTAACCGCCCTGTGACGCGGTACAGGTTGACAAAAAGGGCAGCCGTTGCACTGCCCTTTCGATGCGGTGGAGTGCGGTCCGCCGGTTTGCGGATCAGTCTGCCCGCCGGGCCAGCGCCGTCTCAATGGCCCAGACCGCCAGCGGGCGCATGTACATCCCGGCGCGGAAGTTCCCCGCCGCGTCCCAGGCCTCGGGGGTGCGGAACCACAGCCCGCCCGTTTCGTAGGTGTGGCGGTAGATGCCGTAGGCCGTGGCCCATGCCGTGCTGTCGAGGCCGCGAAACAGCATGTGCGCCGCCAGCATGTAGGTCGTGCCGGTCCAGACCTCTTCCGCCTGTTCCGAGCGGACCGGGGAGCCGTCCGGCTCGATCCCGTTCACCGCGCCCATCAGGCCGTCCTGGAAGCGGCGCACGTTGTGATCGTAGATGGTGCGCAGCGCCGCATCGACGCGGCTGGCGGGCAGCACCTCAAGGCCGCTGATGCTGGCATACCATTCCCCGGCAAGCTGGTCGGCCATGATCGCGCGCGAATCGGCATCGTAGGCATAGTAGCGCCCGGTCCACAGCGTGTCTTCGTAGCGGGCGCGGGCCGCCTCGAACCGCGCCGCATAGCCTGCCGCCGCGTCCTCGTCGCCGACCAGATGCGCCAGCTCGCGCATGGCTGCCAGCGCGGCAATCCACAACCCGCCGCTATAGGCACTGATGCCGCGCACCGGCCAGGTATCGTAGGTCTGGTCGGGCACGCCTTCGTTCTCAGGGATGCCGTCCCCGTCGGCGTCCATCGCGGCGAGGTAGTCGATCGCGTCCACGGCTGCGGACCACAGTTCGGTGGCGAGATCGGGCCGGTCGAGCAGGATCACGTCACGGTAGAGGCGCAGCGCGAACTTGGCGTTGAGATCTTTCCAGCGGTTGGTATCCTGCCAGGTGAAGGCGTTGACGCGCTTCCAGGGCGCTTCGTCGGGCGCGCCGAGATCATGCGGGACGGCGCCGGGCAGCTTGCGCGGTGCTACCGTCCCGCTGTACCCGACGATGAACGGCGTCTCGTCGGCCAGCGGGATAGCGGCGGCGAAGTCGCGCATGATGTTGATCTCCAAATCCGGCCACAACTCCAGCAAGGCGAACGACGCGTAGAAGTCCACGTCGAAGGTGTTGTAGTAGGGGTAGTCGAAACATTCGATGTAGGCGAAGCGGCCCAGGTAGTCGCCGGGGGGTGGGGGATCGCCGACCCGGCCATGTTCCCAGGCTGTGCCGCCGTCCGCGACGAAGTACAGTTCGTTGAACAGCGCGGTTTTGTACCACGCCGGGCGCGATTCGTCTGCCAGGATGGGCGCCTGCCAGTCGACAATCGTCTGCCGCCAGGTGTCCGCGTCGCGCAGGCCGTCGCGCGCGATGTCCCAGGCACGGTTGCCGTCGCGCCCGTAGAAGGCGGTGTACCGCTTGTACCAGTGTTCGCCGGGGCCGAAGGTCATGACCGGCATATCCCAGGCCAGCGCAAACGCCACGCGCCGCGTTTCGCCGGGCGCCAGCTCAACCGTCGCTGCGACGCCCGCCCCCAACACTTCGCCCGCTGTCCCTGGCGTCTGGTCGTCCACATCGTCCAGGCGGCCATCGGCGCTGAAATCCGCCCAGATGTCCGCGCCGTCCCCGGCGGTGAGGAAGCGCGTCCGGACACTGGCGCTGACGCCGGGTAGCTCCAGCGCGCTGATCGCCAGCGACCCCATGCCTTCGCCCGGCTCGAATGGCTGCCCGGTGGCCATCTCCACGCCGACGGCGCGGCCCGCGGGCGTGTCTTCGGTGCGCATGCGGTGGACGTGCCCCGCACCAGGGTAGAGCAGGTTGGGCGTGGTGAACATCAGGCCGAGCGTCACCGGCTCGTCGGTGGGGTTATGCGCGCGCCAGGTGAAGATCGCGATCGGGTAGCTGCTCTCGCGGTAGTTGTGCGGGATGACCGGCGAGAACTGCTCGACGGCCAGCTCGACGGGCAGGGCATCCCAATCGTAGACGAACCACGAGCGCGGGTAGAGCGCGTAATACGTCCCCGCGCCGACCGGGTAGTCCCACTGCCACGCCGAGAGGCTGCGCGAGGGGCGGCCGGTCCACAGCGCTTGGGTCAGCGTGCGCTCGCCCTGGCGCGTGTAGACGCTGAACATCATGGATGGGACCGAGCCGTAGACGTGGTGGCCGGTGTCGAGGTGCCAGCGCGCGAAATCACCGGCATAGGTGCGGCTGAACGTCCCGGCACCGATGCCGCCCAGCGGCGCGCCCTGGCGCGGGCCGTCGTCCACCATCGGGTACGGGGTTTTGACGCGGGATGGGCGGGTGAGCGGCTCGCCGATAGGGCGCGACCACGCTTCGGCGGGGATGGCGAAGGGATCTGCCTGGCGCCGGTCCGGCTCGGTGGGGATGGGCGCGGGGCGGGCAACGGTCATCGGAAGCAGCGCGCCGGTCCCCCCGATCAGCGACAGGGAAAGCGCAAGATGCAGCAGGCGACTCATGATCAGGTACTCCTCATTAGCTCTCGGCCCAGGTGTCACGCCCGTGATTGTATGCCGAACCGGGGCGTGCATAGAAATCAAACCGGGGCGCCCGCCGGCTGCCCCGGTTACCTACAAGCGGATCGGGCTAGATGACGGCGCTATTCGGCAGCCGCGCCCTTATCTTTTGCCTCGCGCTGTTTTTGCTTGAGCACGTCTTTGTGTTCCCATCCGCCGCGTGCGGCTGCTTCCTCGGCGGCGCGGGTCGGCGCGATGCTCTGCCAGTAGCGGAACTCCTTTGAGAGGCGCTGCTTGTCGAAGATGTGCGCCGTGGTGCGGTCGTAGCTCGCCAGCTCGTAGTCGTGATCCATCTTGATCGCGTCGAACGGGCAGAATTCCGCGCAGAAGCCGCAGTTCATGCAGATGTCGATGTCGATGTAGAACTCCGCCGGCTCCGGGATGGGCCGCCCGGTCTCTGGGTCGTCGCTGCGGACGATCCAGATGCACTGGGGCGGGCAGACTTTGGCGCAGATGCCGCAGCTTGTGCACCAGTCGTGGCCGGGCCGCTCGGGGTGGTCGTAGTTCTCGACCACCAGGAATGGGATAAAGCGGAAGCGCTCGGGGGTGGCGAGCTTCTCTTCCGGATACTGCACGGTGAAGGTGCCGCGCGCTTCCAGGCCCTGCCGCTCCGGAAACGCCTCGACCGGCACATGGCGGCGGAAGCCGTAACGGATGTCTTCGATATAGGTGTCGATAAAGTGTTTCAGCGTGACGCGCAGCCCGCGCCAGAGACCAGTCCCGTACATGAGAATCCGACGCTCCTCTCTAGCGGTCCGTCTCGCCTAACACAATGTCGATGCTGCCCAGGATGGCGACCACATCGGCCACCTTGTGCCCCACGCACATGCGCTCCAGCGGCGTCAGGTTGATAAAGCTGGGCGCGCGGACGTGATAGCGCCAGGGGTTCTGGCCGCCGTCCGAGACGACGTAAAAGCCCAGCTCGCCCTTCGGGTTCTCCACCCGCCCGTATGCCTCGCCCGCCGGCACGCGCGGGCTATACATTCCCCCGCGGCCCGCGAAGATCGGCTGGCCTTCGGTATCGACCAGGCGCGGCAGAATCTGGTTGAGGATGCGCAGGCTCTGATGCAGCTCGTCCAGGCGGATCAGATAGCGGTCGTAGACGTCGCCGTGCGTGCGGCACGCCACGTCGAACTCCAGCTCCGGATAGATGCTGTACGGGTCGGCGCGGCGCACGTCGTAGGGCACGCCGCTGGCGCGCAGAACCGGCCCGGCAGCGCTGGTGGCGATGGCGTCTTCGCGCGTGAGCACGCCCACGCCGATGCAGCGGTTGGTGACGACTTCGCTGGTGGTCAGGTAGGTGTCGATCTGGTCGATGGCGCGCGGCAGGCGCTCTGTGATCAGATCGCGCAGGTACTCCATCGTGTTGATGTCGCGCACGCGGTCGTTGAGCAACTGCGCTTCGCTGCGCATGCGCTCGGGTAGGTCCGCCGCCACGCCGCCGAAGCGCATGTAGTTGCACATCATGCGGCTGCCGGTAACGGCCTCGAAGAAGTCCAGGATCAGTTCGCGCTCGTTGATGACGTACATCATGGGCGTGAAGTAGGCGCCCAGGTCATTGAGCAGGAAGCCGATGGCCCAGATGTGGTTGACGATACGCGTCAATTCCGCCATCAGGACGCGAATAACCTCGGCGCGATAGGTCGGCGGCTGGTAGCGCGCGCCAAGCGCCATGAGCCTCTCGACCGCCAGCGCGTAACCCAGGTTGTTCGACAGGCTGCAAATGTAGTCCAGCCGGTCGGTGAAGGGCATGTTCTGGATAAACGTGTTGCGCTCGCCGATCTTCTCGTGGTTGCGATGCAGGTAGCCCATGATCGGCTTGAGCGAGACGATCTCTTCGCCGCTGAGCATGATCGACATGCGGAAGACGCCGTGCGTGCTGGGGTG